>DAOQRQ010000039.1:0-13128 GCA_035355815.1 Ferruginibacter sp.
GCGTATAATAATGAACTTAAAGGCGCCGTAAATAATCATATCCGGAACGTGAACAATGCCTTGGGTAAGAACCGCCGCATTTTGGAAAGCCTGCTTCCCGAAGGAGAACAAACAACAAAGGCAAGCAAGGACAAACTGCTCGAAAAAGGATTTCAGTTCAAATACCATACCCACCAATACCAGGCAAAAAACGGGAACACCTACTTTTATTGCTATGAATATGGCTACCTGCATCTTGAAAACAACCGCCTCCTCGTTGTTAAACGAAACGAGCAATAACCAACCCTGTTAAATTGCCTCCCAGGCAACAAATTAATGCCTCCCGCAATCATTACATGCCGGATAATAGAGTAATTTTACAGGCTAATCAATGATTTTTCGATTGTCTTTATATAGAACCGCCGGGCTTGTTTTGTTAATCCTTATCTCATTGTGTATGAGCGAAAGGGCCCTTGCACAATGCAGCACTCCCATTTCCACATTTCCATATACCGAAGGGTTTGAAGCAACAAACGGTAGCTGGGTGCCGGGAGGAGTTGGTTCAGACTGGGCTTGGGGCACACCCACCAAGGCAACGATAAACGCAGCGGCAAGCGGGTTAAAGTGCTGGATCACCGGCGGACTAAGTCCCGGTTCTTACAGTAATGGCGAAGCTTCATGGCTGCAAAGCCCCTGTTTTGATTTTACGACACTTCAATATCCTTACATATCCATCGCTGTTTTTTGGGAAACAGAAAGAAGGTTTGACGGAGCCAACCTTCAATATTCAACCGATCTTGGTGCTACATGGACAAATGTTGGCAGCGTATCCGACCCCATAAATTGTTTGAATGATAACTGGTATAACTACTCACCAATAACCGGGCTTAATCCGCTTGGTTCTGTTAGAGACGGCTGGTCGGGAACCATTCAGCCAACGGCAGGAAGTTGCCAGGGAACCGGGGGAAGCGGGCGCTGGGTAAATGCACAGCATACCATGCCCAACCTGGCCGGAGTGGCCAATGTGATCTTTCGGTTCACATTCGGCGCCGGTACGGTTTGCAATAATTTCGATGGCTTTGCAGTAGACGATATCATTATCGGCGAAGCGCCGCCCAATAATGCATCGTTCACATACTCCTGCACTACCAGCAACTCCATAACATTTACCAACACATCTGCGCTTTGTCCCGGTCTTTCCTGGACTTTCGGCGACCCGGCATCCGGTCCCACTAACAATACCTCCACAGCACAGATCCCCACACATACTTTTTCCGGTCCCGGAACATACACAATCAGATTAGATGTTACCGGCCCGGGCAATGCCCCATCAACCACTTCACAAACAATCAACATACTTGGGCTAACCACTTCACAACTTACCGGGAATAATTGTTTTGGAGATAATATTGCATCTGCAACTGTGAGTGTAATACCAGCCGTCGCCGCCCCTTTCTTTTATTCATGGAATACGAACCCGGTTCAAACAACCCCAACAGCCACCCGCCTGGGAGCAAGTATTTATTCAGTTACCGTAAGTGCGGCCAATAGCTGCCAGGCAAGTACGGTTGTTATTATCGGGGCGCCGGCAAAGCTGTCGCATACGGTAAGTATCATTCAGCCTGGTTGTGCTGCAACAACAGGATCGGCAACCATTAATGAGAATGGAGGTACGCCACCTTATACATATTCCTGGTCTCCATCGGGCGGAACGGGGCCAACAGCCACCAGCCTTACTCCGGGAAATTATACAGTAACAGTAACAGATAACAATCTTTGTACCGAGACGATCAATATTGTTATTGCCACCTCCCCGCCAATTACAGCAAGCGTATCAAACGTTAAAAATGTAAGTTGTTACGGGTTGAGCGACGGATCAGCAACCGTACAGGCTAGCGGAGGTACCCCACCCTATACCTACAGCTGGAATACAAACCCGGTACAGAATACAGCAACAGCCACCAACCTTCGGGCGGGTAATTATACTGTTACTATAAACGATAACGGAGGGTGCTCCACCACTTCTTCTTTAACTGTAAAAGAGCCGGCATCCGGCACTTGCGGCGATGTATATTTTCCCAATTCGTTTACCCCCAACGGCGATTCAAAGAATGAAGGCTTTGGACCATTGGGAAATATTGCTGCGATCAGTAATTATCAACTGATCGTATACAACCGCTATGGCGAACTTGTTTTCAGCAGCAAAGACCCGAATGAAAAATGGAACGGCTATCATAAAACAAAACTAAACAGCCCGGGAGCCTATGTGTGGCACGCCAGCTTCCTGTTCAAGAACAGGATTAAACGGGCCGAACAGGGAACGGTTACGGTGATAAGGTAATTAACACCCATCTACATAGAAAACTCGGGTTTCTTATTCTTGGGAAGAACCCTGAAGTTTGGTGACACCGTAGCTTGTTCCTGCGGAAAGTCATCCGAATGCAATTCGATCCTCCTGGTAATATCTCCTAAAGACGAAAGCCTGTCAAGCGTATAGGGAATGGTATCAAGTCCTGAAGCGAATTTTAAAATATAGCTGTATATCGCAAATAAGCTGCCGGCCATTACGGTAGAACTGTGCAGGTTCCTGGAAACAATCAACGAAACAGCAACCACCACTAATACCATTATTTCCATGAAACCGAAATTCCAGGCCTCTTTATCGGAGATACGAACCTGCCATTTGCGTAAGTTATCATAATGATGACGGATCATGGAATTGTTGCCGGTAGAAATAATATCAACCTGTTTTTCCAGCTCATCGTTTTTGTGTTTGTTCAGCCGCTTCATCCTTTTGCCATACAACATACTGATGATAACAACAGGAATTAAGATCGCCAGGCAAATACCTACCACCGTTTTATCATAAAAGAATAAGATCACCAGCGAACCAAAAATATTATACCCGGCTTCGATTACATACACCAGGTCGTGTTCTAAAAAATCAACAAACTCTCTTGCCAATGTTGAATGGGCGCTGAGTTTTGACACCTCAATTTTATTATACCTGCGGCTCAGGAATTTTGTTACAAGCGATGTATATATGGCTGTATAGGTACGGGTATCGTACATGTGTCGTATGGTACCGATGAGCAGGTAAGAAAGATGAACAATGGTTAAAACGATAAGGCCATGATAACTTCCATTTATCAGGTCGTTGATCGCTTCGCCAAAAAAGTAAAACCGCAATAAACTGCCCAGCATCTCCAGCGAGAATAAAAAATACGTAATGATAAGCTGGTATTTATGCTTCATCATCAAGGCCCGTAAAATCTGAAACTTAGACATAGCGCTGTTCTTTTGATCCTTAAATCATCTGTTAAATAAGCCCAATATGGACGATGAATTGTAATGTTTATGCTACGCAGCTTTTGCGAAGCAGCGATGGTTAGTAAGACGGGAGGAAAAGAAGTGAGTTTAATTGTTCCGGCGGCTTTCTCTTTCCGTTACCGAGTTGTTCGGTGTACCGGTAACCCGTCCGCAACAATTAGCTGCACCGCACCGGCAATCAAAGGGCTCCATATGTTCATCCAGGAAGTCTGCGTAGTTAAGGGTTAGTTCTTCGCCTTTAGAAATGTTTCGCAAAGCCACTACATTTAAGCCTTCATATCGGGTGTTAGGATCACAACTGTGATTTTGTGGGGCCCAGTTTGCCGGATTATCATCCCACAGCAAAAATACCTCTTTACTGAGAGGGTAAGCGTACTTTCTAAAAGTTTCTTTTTCCTTAACACTCCACGAATTTTCTACATACCTGCGGGTAGTGATGCGCTGCGCCATCCCCTCTCCCCTGAAAATCACTTCATTGGCTTTCATATGCTGATTTGCATATATGCCATAACCCGCAATGGCATTGCCTTTCATAGTATATTTTTTTTGCCTGCGAAGGTGGCGGGCAATACCCTCATCAATTATTTTTTTAAGAAAGCCGGCCTGGCCAATGCCGTCGCATTTGAGAATATAATCAGCAGAGCCTTCGTAACCGTCTTTATAAAATACCGAACAGGTAAAATTTATTTCCAGGAAAAAGATCTCTTTCTTTTCATTTACCCTGAAGTCGAGCCGGGCATATCCTACACCTCCAAATCCCTGGAATATCTGCAGGGCGGCGTTTTTCAGTTCCTGTTCCAGGGCAGGATCATCGCATGGAATATTTGCTTCGGGATGAAGCTCCGAAGTCTTTAGTGCATAGGTCTTGAACTGAAATCCTTTTGGAAAAATATACTCGATCGGCTTAAATACACTGCAACTTTTTCCTTCCTCTGCATCCGCAACAAGCATTACGGTAAACTCTCTGCCTTGTATATATTCCTCCACCAGCAGGGGGCCATATTCCTCTATGATAGAAGCACATTTTCTTATAAGATCTTCTTTATTATAAACAAGAGAGCTGTCGTCAACGCCCAGGCTGTCTCCTGCCTTATCGGGTTTAACAAACAACGGGTAGTTTAAATGGCCACATTCTTTCTCAACATCATCAATGGATTCTATCAGTGCAAATGCCGGTGTTTTAATTCCGGAAGTATAAGCCACATACTTCATCAGGTCTTTGGGAGGATCGTAAAGCAAGGAAGTAGGACCGGTGAACGGAAGGTTCAGCAACTCCATAAAATAAATAACATCAACCGAAGGAACGCTCCATTCAAGGTACCCTTCACACAGGTTTACAAAAATGTCGAAGTTCTTTTTCTTAAGTTCTTTCAGTTGCTTGTAGATGGTAAGTTTATTAAGCAGCACGTGCTCAAATTCTGCACCGGGCATTAAATGGGTAAGATCCCGGGCCGGATCGTAATTTTTATAATCTACATCGGATGTGGAGTAATCGGGTTGAAGAACGCAAACTTTCATATTCATTATTTTTCCGCCGGCCTCAGGAAATGCCTATTGATCCTTTGCGTTTCAGCGCTTTTGCAGAAGCTTTCTTTCTTTGGTAAGCGTCGTTTATTATGGCCACCACTAATTGAGTAAATGTTTTGCCGCTCAGCCGGAGTATGGCGCCAATAGAAGTATAATCCTCGTCTTCACTTAATCCGCATTGCGCATTAACCTCCAGCACATATATCTTACCGGTTTCCTTGTCCATGCGCAGATCAACCCTGGTATAACCCTTTCCCCTGGTGGCAACAAAAGCCTCCCAGCTTATTCTTTTTATTTCGTCAATCAAAGAAGCGTCGGGTAATTCGTATTCATAAAAATTTCCTGCATCGGGCATGGGCTTTTCTTCTTCATAAATTTCCCAAAGCCTGTCGAAGCTTAAGAACTTTTCTTTATCGGGTAACGATGGATGAAAAATGCGTTCTACCGGTTCGTATATTTTTGCCTTGCCGGGCTTATCGTGAGATCCTACAATAAGCACCGTATATTCCGGTCCGTTTATAAAAGATTCGGCCACGATGCCATCGCTGGTCAGTTGCCAGCCACGATACCCATCAAACATTTGCTGAACCTGCCGGGCAAGTTCTTCAGTAGAGTTCACCACGTTTCGTATACCAACCCCCATGCTTCCGCCCGAAACAGAGGGTTTTACAATAACAGGAGAACCCAGTTTCTCTATGATCTTGTCAATATTCTGTTCTCTTGTAGTTATTGCTTCCCAGGCCGCATTGGGCACGCCGGCCCTGTCAAAAGCCTGCTTCATGGGTATTTTAGACGTGGTGATATGATAAAAATATTCGTCGGACCCGGTATAGAACAAGCCTTTTTCTTCCAGCAGTTTAACCACCGATATGCCGGGGGTGCCGTTTACCTCATCGCCATCGCAGAGGTTAAAGATGAGATGGATCTTGTTATCCTTCTCATTCTTCTTTGCAATATTGGCAATAACAGAAGCGTAATTGTTTATGGTAACAGGCTGCCATTTCCACTCCACATCCAGTTCGTTGAATGTTTTGGTATACTCGGCAATGCTTTGCGAAAAGTCGTAGTAATAATCAATATTGGGGTCGCTTGTTTCCAGGTGCGGCGCCAAAACCCACACATAAAGCTGGTTTAACGGAACGGCGGATAAAAATGAATTAGATGGGGCCATGCTTGAACAAATGGGTTACAACGACAGCTTTTGTTTTACCTGTGATTTGATAAAATCAGTTAAGCGGTATTTCGACAGCGTTTCCACAGAAAGATGTGAAGCGCCGTTTATCAGTTGTAAACAATCCTTGCTTCCACAGTTGCAAACAAAGGGTTGTGCCATGTCCCACTCGGTGGAAGGATAGAAAAAAGTAAACTCGTCGCCTGGCTGCAACGGTTGCAAACAGATCAGTTGCATGGATGTTGTATCAAAAAAAACATTCGGACTGCAACTGTGATTGATGTATTGTAAAAACTCGGGCATCAGCGTAATGTGCCTGTCGGTACCGGTTTGTACGGTGAGGTACGTGGGATAAGACTGCGTGATGCCTGCGCTGAAATTACAGAGTACATCGCCGGGAGCAACGTGTTGGGTGGCGTGTAATGACTTTTGATTGGAAGCATTATTCAGTAAAACTTCTGCAAAAACATGATTACTGATAACTTCGGGGGCTGGGGTAGTAATGGTAGTTGTTATCATGCGGTTTTAGAAGGGAATGACCCGGAAAAGTTTAAAGTGATTAATGTTTTGTTTTTGAATTTACTTATATAATAGTAAATGTATAAAAGCATTGTTTAATTAAAAAGTTTATTGGCCATTATTAACAATTGGTGGATTAATTGCTTTATAATGTGAATAACCATCAAGGCGTACTTTTATGCTTCTATAAAACAGATCAATGAACAATCAATTCAATCAACCCAACCCGGAACTGTTCAAGCAACTGGTGCAGATGAAAATGCCATTTGGCAAATACAAAGACAGGCTTCTGTGCGATCTGCCGGTCTCGTACCTGGAATGGTTTAACCGGGAGGGCTTTCCTAAAAATAAACTGGGACAACTATTAGAAACCATGTACGAGATAAAACTGAACGGGCTTGAGTCGTTGCTGGAACCATTAAAGAGACCCCGCTGATCTGACAGGAATTTTTCGAAGGGGCATGGTTACCGGAACAGGTCTGATCTTTTCTAAGAACAAAGAATAAGCATAAAAACACAAAACCCCAACATTGCTGCCGGGGCTTTTGTGGTGTGGGTCCCGATGGTGATCGGGACGACACAAGGATTTTCAATCCTTTGCTCTACCGCCCAACTAGGTATTCCTTAGCACAAAGAGTAAGCATAAAATACAAAACCCCAACATTGCTGCCGGGGTTTTGTGGTGTGGGCCGGGATTGAACCGGCGACACAAGGATTTTCAGTCCTTTGCTCTACCAACTGAGCTACCGCACCTCCTTGAATGTCGAATATTGAACAAGGAATGTCGAATACCGAATTCGGGGCAGCAAAAATAAGGAAAAAACCTACCCGAAAAAATAAAAAGAAACAAGTTACCAGGCTCTTTTACTTGAATATCGGGTGTTGAACATTGATTATTGAATATTTCCATTGCCATATGCTTAAAAACACTCAATATTCAATGACCAATTTTCAACGTTCAAAAAGGCCCAGGGTTTCTTGAAGGATCTTAGTTCCCGTATTCACACAGGAACTTGATCCGCATAAGTTTTAGCTGCTCCCAGTTGAAGTTACTATCGGCCAGCTCCTCCAGGGCAACCTGCAGGGAAGAAGTTTCGCAGTTCTTAAAATAGTCCATGATCTCGTCCTGTTCATACTCATCCACCATCTCGTCAATGGCATAATCCAGGTTTAACTTGGTGCCGCTGGCCACAATGGTTTCCATCTCCTCCAGCAACTCATCAATACGAAGGTCACGGGTTTTGGCCACGGTTTCCAGCGGGATCTTTTTATCTACATTCTGAATAATGAAGATCTTGTTGTTATTCCGGTTCACCACACTCTTCATCACAAAATCATCGGGGCGCACAATATCATTCTCTGCAACATATTTTGCCACCAGCTCTATAAAAGGCTTGCCATATTTGATGGCCTTTCCTTTACTTACCCCGCTGATCTTTTCCAGTTCTGCCATCGTGGTGGGATACATGGTGGCCATATCAATAAGGCTGTTCTCCAGGAATATAACAAAGGGCGGCAGCTTCTTTTCCTTGGCAACTTTCTTCCGCAGGTCTTTCAGCAGCTCTACTAATTGTTCATCAGCAGCCTCCGAATCAGAACCAGCCGCGTCGGCCTCTTCATCATCGGCATTGGCTTCTTCAAACAGGTTGTTCATCACGATCTTGAAAGAGGTTGGTTTCTTTAAGAAGGCCTCTCCTTTCTTGGTGATCTTCAGCAGCCCATACTCCACAATATCTTTTTCGATCAATCCTGCCAACAGCATCTGGCGCACCAGGCTGTTCCAGTAATGATTCTCTTTATCGTTGCCGCTCGCAAAAACAGCCAGTTCTTCATGCCGGTACATTTTTACCTGGGGTGTTGCTTTGCCGGCAAGGATCAATAATAAATATTCAACAGGGAATTGTTCGCCCAAAGCTTTTACTGCTTTTAAAACGATAATGGCACCATCCTTTGCCTCTTCTTTTTCTTTGGGGTTTAAACAATTATCGCAATGACCGCAACTTTTACTGTCATCGTAATGTTCACCAAAATAATGCAGCAATACTTTTCTGCGGCATACGCTGCTTTCAGCATAGGCAACTGTTTCGTTTATCAGCTGAGCGCCTACTTCCCGTTCACTGAGCGGCTTATCTCTCATCAGGTGTTCCAGTTTGGCAACGTCTTTATGTGAGTAATAAAGAATGCATTTCCCTTCCAGCCCGTCTCTTCCGCCGCGGCCGGTCTCCTGGTAATAATTTTCGATCGACTTGGGAATATTATAATGGATAACAAAACGGATATCCGGCTTATCGATGCCCATACCAAAAGCAATGGTGGCAACGATCACATCCACGTCTTCATTTAAAAACTGGTCCTGCCTTTCTGCCCGCAGTTTGCTGTCGAGCCCGGCATGATACGAAACAGCCTTGATGCCGTTGGCCATCAGCATTTTTGCAAGCTCCTCCGTTGTTTTCCGGTTGAGGGTATAAATAATGCCGCTTTTGTTCTTGTGCAACTGAATAAAACGTACAATGCTTTTATTCGTTTGCTCCAGGTTTATCTTCGGCTGTATCTCGTAATAAAGATTGGGCCGGTTGAAAGACGAGAGGAATATTTTTGGTTTGCGCAACCCCAGGTTCTTAACAATATCGCTCTGAACTTTTGGCGTAGCCGTAGCGGTTAATGCGATCACGGGGATCTTATCGTCGATGAGGTCCATCATTTCCCGCAGCCTGCGGTATTCCGGCCTGAAATCGTGGCCCCATTCCGAAATACAATGCGCTTCATCCACGGCAAAGAAGGATATCTTCAAACTTTTAAAGAAAGAAATGTTTTCTTCCTTTGTCATGGTTTCCGGCGCCACATAAAGCATTTTTGTTTTACCGGTGGTGAGATCGTCTTTTACGGTTTTTTGCTGTCCCTTATTTAAAGTACTGTTTAAAAAATGCGCTACATCATCCTTGCTGCTGTAGCTGCGTACCAGGTCAACCTGGTTTTTCATCAATGCAATTAAGGGAGAAACAATAATGGCCACGCCTTCGCTGATGATAGCGGGCAACTGGTAACACAAACTTTTACCGCCACCCGTAGGCATGATAACGAACGTATCATTACCATCCAGCAGGCAGTTGATGATCTCTTCCTGCGGGCCCTTAAATCCGTTGAAGCCAAAATGATCCTGAAGCTGAACAGCCAGGTCGCTGTTCGTTTTTTTAGGAGCAGCTTTTTTTACAGTCTTGGCAGCCGGTTCTTTTGTATTGGATTTAGTCTTAGCCATATCTTTTGCTGAACACAGTATTGGTTTACCCGTTTTTTAAAGGGTTGCGAAGTTAATCGAAAACAACAGCCCAATCAAACCCAATAAGGAAAAACAGGAGTATTTTAACGAATTGTTTCAATCACTTAAGTTAACCAAAATAAATCAACCTGCAAAAAATAGGGGAACAAAAAAAGACAGGCCAAAAGGGCGGCACACACATAAATTTCGTTCTTTGCATTATGGTTGAATTAAAGTAGGTTTGCGCCATTGCTGATGAACAAAGAAAAGATCATACCCGTTGCTCTCCGCACCATTGAGGTAGAAACGAATGCCGTTAACGGGCTGCAGCAATTCATCAACGAAGATTTTGTGAAAGCAACAGAAGAAGTTGCCCGGTCAAAAGGAAGGCTTATTGTAAGCGGTATTGGCAAAAGCGCCATTGTTGCACAAAAGATAGTAGCCACACTTAACAGTACCGGAACGCCATCCGTTTTTATGCATGCGGCCGATGCCATACACGGCGACCTGGGCATGATACAGGCCGACGATATTGTTTTACTGATAAGCAAAAGCGGCGACAGCCCGGAAATAAAAGTATTAACGCCGCTGGTGAAGAATTTTGGCAACACACTCATCGGCATGGTGGGCAACATGAAGTCTTACCTGGCACACAACAGCGATATCGTATTAAACACCACGGTTGAACAGGAAGCCTGCCCCAACAACCTGGCCCCCACCAGCAGCACCACGGCGCAAATGGTGATGGGCGACGCACTGGCTGTTTGCCTGATGGAACTCAAAGAATTCAAGAGCGTTGATTTTGCAAAATATCATCCCGGCGGAACACTGGGAAAAAGACTGTACCTGCGGGTGGAAGAATTAGCTTCACAGAACGCAAAACCAAAAGTATTGCCCACGGCAACGCTTAAGGAAGTGATCGTTGAAATGACGGAAAAAAGGCTGGGTGCCACAGCGGTGGTTAATGAAGCGGATAATATCATTGGCATCATAACCGATGGCGATCTTCGCCGGATGCTGGAGAAAACAGATAGTTTTGAGAACCTGCGGGCAAAAGATATCATGAGCAGCAAACCAAAAACAATTGAATCAGATGTGTTGGCTGTACTGGCGCTGGAAGAAATGAGAAAGAACGACATCAGCCAGTTGGTAGTAGAACAAGATAAAAAATATGCAGGAATCATACATTTACACGACCTGGTAAAAGAGGGTATCATATAAACCGATTATGAATAAGAACAATTACGTAGCCATCATGGCAGGCGGTATTGGCAGCAGGTTTTGGCCAATGAGCCGCACCGACTTCCCCAAACAATTCATCGACATTTTAAATACCGGGCGAACATTGATCCAGTCAACATACGACCGGTTTGCCAAATTCATTCCGGCTGACAATATTTACGTGGTAACGTCGGAGCAATACAAAGACATTGTTGTCAAACAATTGCCCGAATTACCGGCGGGAAATATATTGTGTGAACCATCCAGGAAAAACACGGCGCCCTGCGTGGCGTATATTTCTTACAAACTTCACCTGTTAAATCCTGATGCCAACCTCATCTGTGCGCCATCCGATCATTTAATAACGGATGAAGCGGGATTCAAAGAGGTATGTACGGCCGCATTAAAATTCACGGCTCATATTAAAGCATTGGTAACACTTGGTATAAAACCAACCTACCCCAACACCGGCTACGGCTACATTCAATACGAACCGCATAAAGTGGACGAGAATGTTTATAAGGTAAAGACCTTTACCGAAAAGCCGGACCTTGAACTGGCAAAAACATTCATTGCCAGCGGCGACTTTTTATGGAATGCCGGTATTTTTGTGTGGCAGGTAAAGAATATCATTAAAGCGTTTGAAAAATACCTGCCCGAAATGGCCGAAGTGTTTGAAGCAGAAAAAAACCACTTCAATACTAAAGAAGAGCAGGAGGCCATTGAACGTTTATACCCGCAATGCGTGAACATATCTATTGATTACGGCGTGATGGAGAAAGCCGATAATGTTTACATCATCCCTTCTTCTTTTGGCTGGAGCGACCTGGGTACCTGGGCCAGCACCTATGATAACCTGGAAAAAGATTACCTGGGCAATGCCGTGGCCGGCAATAACGTGATGGTTATC
Organism: Ferruginibacter sp.; assembly: GCA_035355815.1. Classification (GTDB taxonomy): domain Bacteria; phylum Bacteroidota; class Bacteroidia; order Chitinophagales; family Chitinophagaceae; genus Ferruginibacter. Next base: position 11,914 of record DAOQRQ010000039.1, read on the forward strand.
GATGCCACCAACAATATGGTTCATGCAGATAATAAGAAACTGCTGGTATTGCAGGGGCTGGATGAATTTGTGATCGTTGACACAGACGACGTACTGCTCATCTGTAAAAAAAATAAAGAACAGGAAATAAAAGAATATGTGGCTGAAATAAAACGCAACAAAGGCGATAAGTACATTTAAATTCTTCCCGTTGATCCCCGCTATTCAAAGTAAACTCCCGGAAGTTGGTACCACCATCTTTACCATTATGAGTGTGTTGGCCAACGAACACAAGGCTATTAACCTGGGCCAGGGCTTTCCCGATTACCCGATGAACCAGGAATTGATAGCATTAGTGAATAAAGCAATGAAGGATGGATACAACCAGTACACACATATGTGCGGATTGCCCGCACTAAGAGAACGCATTGCCGAAAAAATAGAAGGACTTTATACAACCAGGGTTAACCCCGATACAGAGATCACCATCACCCCCGGGGGAACTTATGCCATTTACACCGCACTCACCGCCATATTAAAACCCGGCGACGAAGCCATCGTTTTTGAGCCGGCATACGACAGCTATATCCCCAACATCGAGATCAATGGCGGCGTGCCGGTATTGATACCGCTTGTTTATCCGGAGTACAAAATAGACTGGGAGCTGGTGAAGGAAAAGATATCGCCCAAAACAAAGCTCATTATGCTTAACACACCGCACAACCCAACCGGGGCCGTGTTAAGTGCCGATGATATTAAACAACTGCAGGGCATTGTAAAAGACAGCGGCATCTTTATTTTGAGCGACGAAGTATATGAGCATTTGATCTTCGACGGAATGAAACACGAGAGCATACTGCGTTACCCCGACTTGTATGAAAGAAGTTTTGTTTGTTTTTCATTCGGCAAGGTATATGATTGCACCGGCTGGAAGATGGGCTATTGCGTTTCGCCACCTGCATTGATGAAGGAATTCAGGAAAGTGCACCAGTTCAATTGCTTCAGTTGCAGCACGCCGGTACAATACGCACTTACAGAGTTCTTGCAGTACAAAGAGAACTACCTGCAGCTCGGTGGCTTTCTTCAAAAAAAACGGGACTACTTTTTAAACCTGATGCAGCAGACAAGGCTAAAACCATTGTCGTCGCACGGAAGTTATTTCCAGCTGTACAGTTATGCCGGCATCAGCGATGAAAAGGAAAAGGATTTTGCCATTCGGGTAACAAAAGAATACGG
>DAOQRQ010000040.1:0-1169 GCA_035355815.1 Ferruginibacter sp.
ATCAATTGATCTTTGTTGCCTGAACCTTGTACGGATGGTTGGTAAGGGAAGAAGAGATTTCCTGTGTATAAGAACCGGCGGTGGTTTCCAGGATCTTTACCTGCACTTCCATGTTTGGTGGGATGTCGATCCTGTTCTCGTTGCGCAAAACCTTGTCCAGCCTTAGTGTGAAGGAACAGTTGTCCTGCCAGCTGATGCGAAACCGCAGTACCAGTTTCAGCGACTCACTGGATTCTGTTTGATACATGCCTTTTCTTTCGGCAATGGTTATTACTCCGGCTTGCGTATCGGCCACCCGGAATTTACCTTCCCTGAACCTGGAACAATCGGGCAACTGGCTGTACGTTGTAATACTGAGAAAACTAAAAAGAGTAAACAAGAAGATTTTCAGCATAGAAATATAATATTCAATGTTCAATTTTCAATGCTCAATTCTCAAGGCAGGATCTCATTGTATATTGAACATTGATCATTGTGTATTGAGAATTTGTCTTTAATTTCAGATCACCTGGTTCTTTAGCAGGTCCTCAAACTCATCTCTCCTGCGTATCAGCCTGGCTTTACCATTTTCCACCATTACTTCTGCGGGTTTGTAGCGGCTGTTGAAATTGCTGCTCATTTCAAAACCATAGGCGCCGGCATTATAAAAAACAAGGTGATCGCCTTCACGCACTTCGTTCAGTTTGCGGTCCCAGGCAAACGTATCGGTTTCGCAGATATTACCCACCACTGAATATTCTTTTTCTGCCCCGGTTGGATTGCTGATGTTCTCGATCTTATGATAGGCTTCGTAAAACATGGGGCGTATCAAATGATTGAAACCGCTGTTGATGCCAACAAAAGTGGTGGCCGAGGTTTCCTTAATAACATTAACGGAAGTAATGAGGTAGCCCGCTGCACTTACCAGGAACTTGCCCGGTTCAAACCAAACCTGCAAATGCCTTCCGTTGGGATTGGGGTGGTTATCGAAGGCTTCCTTTACTTTTTTTGCCAGCAGGGGAATATCTGTTTCCGAATCTCCTTCTTTGTAAGGCACTTTAAAACCGCCGCCCAGGTCAATGGAATCCAGTTCGGCGAACGAAGGGATGATGTCGAACAATACTTCAATGCCTTTGATGAAGGTATCCACGTCTTTTATATCGCTGCCGGTATGTATGTGCAGGTTCTGG
>DAOQRQ010000040.1:1179-12940 GCA_035355815.1 Ferruginibacter sp.
AGCCTGAGCAACCTGGAAAAGTTCGGAAAGAAGTTTGGACATGGCTACCCGGTATGTATGTGCAGGTTCTGGATGCAGAGCTTGTGTGTTGTTACAAGAGAAAGAATTTTATCAAGCTGATCAACAGGAATGCCGAATTTACTTTTATCATGGCCGGTAGAAACTTTCAGGTTACCCCCGCCCATGATGTTGGGGCGCAGCCGTATTCCCACCGGGTAGCCATGTCCAAACTTCTTTCCGAACTTTTCCAGGTTGCTCAGGCTGTCGATATTGATATGTACGCCCAGGCTTTGGGCTTCTTCTATTTCGGAGAAATGAATGCCGTTGCTGGTGTACAGGATATTTGTTGGTTCAAAACCGGCATGCAGGGCAAGCTTTACTTCATTGATGGAACTGCAATCCACACTGCAACCAATGTGTTTGATATGTTTTAAAACCTGGATATTGGTGAGTGCCTTACAGGCATAAAAGAATTTTGTATCGGTTTGGGCAAATGCATCGGTAAGCCGTTTGTATTGCGCCGATATGTGTTCGGCATGATATACATACAAGGGTGTACCAAATTCATTGGCGATAGTGATCAGTTGCTCTTTGGATAGTGAAGCCATTTTATAAAATAAGAAATCGGATGCCGGTTATTAATGATCGTTTAGGTTATGCCACTATTTCCTGTATCTGCGTGGGTTCCAGGTTTGCATTGCGCATGGCAATACCTCTTACCGCATTGGCTGCAAAATCCATGAAGGCTTTTTGCGTGATGGCATCATCGCTTACCATGGCCGGGATGCCGATATCGCCACCTTCCCGGATGCTTTGCACAATGGGTATCTGGCCAAGGAAAGGAATATCAAATTCTTCGGCCAGGTTCTTGCCTCCGTCTTTGCCGAATATGTAATATTTGTTATTGGGTAATTCAGCAGGAGTAAAGTAGCTCATGTTCTCCACCAAACCAATCACGGGTACTTTTAATTGTGCCTGCCCGAACATGGCAATGCCTTTTTTTGCATCGGCCAGTGCAACGGTTTGCGGGGTGGTAACAACGATCACGCCGGTTACGGGTACGGTTTGCACAATGGTGAGATGAATATCGCCGGTGCCGGGTGGCATATCGATCACTAAATAATCCAGTTCGCCCCAATCCACATCACTTACAAACTGGCGGATGGCGGTGCTTACCATGGGGCCACGCCAAACCACGGCCTGTTTTTCATCAATGAGCAAACCAATGCTCATCATTTTGATACCGAATTTTTCTATAGGTACGATCAATCCTTTATCGCCGTCGTCTTTCATCATCGGTCTTTCGCCACGTACACCAAACATGATGTGCTGGCTTGGACCGTAAATATCGGCATCCATCAACCCTACTTTGGCGCCGCCTTGTGCAAGAGCCAGTGCCAGGTTGGATGAAACGGTGCTTTTTCCCACGCCGCCTTTTCCACTCACTACGGCGATGATATTCTTTACGCCGCTTAAAATAGTTTTTCCATCCTTGCGGTTACTGCTGGTATTGCTGGTAAAGTTTACTTTCACCAGGGCTTCTTTATTCACCAATAATTTTACGGCATTGATGCATGCGTTCATGATCATATCTTTCAGCGGACATGCCGGCGTGGTAAGCACCACGGTAAACGACACATTATTGCCATCAATAGCGATGTCTTTTACCATGTTCAATGTTACCAGGTCCTTGCCCAGGTCGGGCTCCTGCACGTTGCTCAGCGCCTTTAAAATGTCCTCGTTTGTCATCGTTCAATTATTTGTTAAAAAAACATGGGTGCCTGCAAAATTAATCACATAAGGCCTTACTTTGTTTATTAATTAAGGAATGTTGGTATTTTTGGTACATAAGCCGGATATGTCAACCGATATTGATTGATGAAGAAACTTATACCATACATTTTTACTGCTGCTTTATTCCTTCCTGCCGCTGCCAAAGCCCAGTTTGAAACCTTTAAAGATTCCGTAGTTCAGTTATATGGTATTGTAATGACAGCCGACAGTCTGAAAGGACTGGAATCGGTGAGTGTGGTGGTAAAAGGACAGGGGCGTGGCACCATAACAAACAACAAAGGCGTATTCAGCATTGTGGTGATGAAGGGAGATGTGATCGAGTTCAGCAGCGTGGGATATAAATCAAAGCTCACCAGCATTCCTGCAAACCTGGAAGGAAACCAGCACAGCGTTATTCAGTTGATGGTTACCGATACGGTTTACCTGGCCGCTACCATCATTAAAGCAAGGCCTACCCGTGCCCAGTTTGAGCGTGACTTTATAAACGCACAGATACCCGACGACTATATAACCATTGCCCGTAAGAACAATAACGAAGCAACAAGACGCCTGCTGGCCTCTTCCTTACCTACCGATGGAAGGGAAGCTACCAGCCAGTACCTGCGGCAGCAGGCCAGCAAGTCATATTATTACGGGCAGGCACCTCCCCAGAATATCTTCAACCCCTTTGCCTGGGCCGAATTTGTGAAGGCCTGGAAGCGGGGCGATTTTAAAAAGAAGAATTAGCTATTATTTCCTCATATCATCAGTAAGTGTTAAGCAAGAATGTATATTGCTGTAATTTTGTTTTGATAATTACAGCATGAAGATTTTTCTCATTGGTTTTATGGGCAGTGGTAAAACGTACTGGGGCAGCCGTTGGGCCGGGCAATATGATCTGCCTTTTATTGACCTTGATAAACTGGTTGAACAAAGGGAAAATAAAACGATAGCAGCCATATTTGAACAGGAAGGGGAAGCATATTTCCGGAAACTTGAAACCGATTGCCTCAGAACCTTGCCGGGTAATGGATCATTCATCGTGTCTTGTGGTGGCGGCGCTCCCTGTTTTAATAATAATATGCAATGGATGAATGCACACGGAACCACGCTTTATCTTTCTGCTACACCGGAGATACTTTGCAAACGATTGATGGATGAGAAGGAAAAGCGCCCGCTGCTGAAGGGTATTCATCCCCCGCAATTACTTTCTTTTATTGAACAGAAGCTAAAGGAACGAGAACCGGTTTACCGGCAGGCAAATTTTATTTTACCTGTTGCTCAATTGAATAACGAAAGTCTTTCGTCACTCATAACTCATAACTTATAACCCATCATTCACATGCAAAAAATATTTTTACGAACCGTCGCCATCACCGGTGCAATGGCAGTAGCCCTGGGTGCTTTCGGCGCCCACGGGCTTAAAAAAATTTTAGACGCAGAACTTTTGCCCGTTTTTGAAACGGCCGTTCGTTACCAGTTTTATCATGTGTTTGCGTTGCTTGGCGTGGGAATACTGTATAAAGAATTTCCCGGCAAATTCATGCAGTGGGCCGGCTATCTTTTTATCACCGGTATGATCCTCTTCTCCGGGTCGTTGTATCTCTTATGTTATGTGAAGCACAACCAGCTTTCATTGAACTGGATCGGTGCCATCACGCCTTTTGGCGGTGCCGCCTTTATTGCAGGATGGCTGCTGCTCTTTGCTGCCATCAATAAAAAAAATTAAAACTGCTGTACTTTGCGGCGGAGGGTGACCATGGTACCGTTCCTGTTCTCAATGCTGAAGTCAATACCCACATCGGCCATTCTTTTTTTCATGTTCTTTAACCCGTTGCCGAACTGGCGCAGGGCATCCAGGTCGATGCCGGTGCCGTTATCCTGTATGTACAGGATCAGTTCGTTCTCTTCCCGTTCCAGGGTTATTGTCACTTCGCTGGCTTTTGAATGTTTCAGGATATTATTCAGCGCTTCTTTCACCACAAGGAAAACATTTCTTCTTATCTCGCCGATCACTTCCACATTGGGCAGGTTGTCGGGGATATTGATGCGGCAGGTAACACCGGTGTCTTCAAAATATTCCAGCGCATAACTGCGTATGTATGCGATCATGTTGCCCAGCGAATCGTTGCTGCTGCTCATACTCCAGATGATGGCATTCATCTTATTCAGCAACTCATTGGCAGAAGAAGATATCTTGTCTATCTCCGGGATGGAATTATCGGTGAGTTTGCTTTTAGCCAGCTCGCTGTACAGCCGTATCGTGGTCATGCCGGCACCCAGGTCGTCGTGCATGTCGGCGCTGATGCGGTTCCGTTCTTCCTGCTGGGCCTTGATCACCGCCAGTTGCGTTTCAAATTCTTTTTTCTCTGCTTCCAGTTTCAACGCTTCCTGTTCTTTAATGCCCCGGATAAGTTCACTGCGGTTCTTATAGGTAAGACCCAGTAAAAAGAATATGAGTTCTAAGATAATGCCTGCATAATAATAGAAAAGCGCATTGGAAAGTAAGGACCGGTACCGCACATTAAAAATGATGATGCCGAGTGATATGGCCGAAAACAGCACCAGCATTGCATTACCCGCTGCCAGGTAATTCAACAGCCGGTCTTTTTGTTTTGCCGCAAAATAAATGAAGAATACCCCGATGGCCAGTATCAGGAACTTCATGATATTCTCCAGGTAATATTGGGGCAGGTAGGTATCGGTAAAAAAATGGAGGTAACTATAAATGCCCAGCAGGAACAACACAAAATATTCCCCGTATCTCAATATGCGGTCGGTGGTCTTATACGTTTCTTTGGTATTGATGAAATTGCGGGTGAAGCTGATGTAGAAAATAACGCCGGCCACCAGCAGAAAAAAATCGAGGTAGCTGAAATAAAAACCGGCAAATGCGGTGGTCTTTCTTGCCAGGTAAGAATTAAAGAAAATCAGGAAGAACATGCAAAGCGAATACAACGCATTGTACAGGAATTCCGGTTTGGGGCCCAGGATGAAATTGGCCAGCATGAACAGGATCATCATTAATACCACGCCGCTCAATACCATGCCGAAGATGTGAATGTCGCTGCGGGAGGTTACCGAGTACGACATAAAATCTTCCATAAAACCAACGTTTATCAACCGGGGGTTTAGCCCGTTGAAATCATTCTTCATTGGCTTCAGTCGTATCAGTATATCCGTTCTTTCGCCGGCAGCCAGGGTAAGTTTTGTGTAGCCGTTGATGAGGCTGTCGCTTTCGGGGGTTAATGCCTGCTGGTTCACCTTATACATTTCTATACCACGGAAATAAGAACCGGGATACAGGTAGGCAGACCGTTCGGTTGCCGAGGTATTGATCACCTGTATTTTAAGATAGAAGATACGGGGTATCATGCCTGCCGGGATCTTTCTCCGCTCTTTAAAAGCGGTAAGCAGGGAAAAATCCTTTTGTAACACTTCCGGTATGGAAAGCGATGCACTTTTGTCGATGTAGATCCACGACCTGGAGATAAGGGAACTGTCGCCGGAGATGGACGCAATATCAACCAACATACTGTCTTGCCCCGCCTGTGCCTTAACGCAGGCAAAGGAAAAACAAAAAAGAAGCAGGGCGGTAATATGTTTCAACAGCGGATGTTTTATCAAACCTACATAAATTCAATGATAACAAAAATGCCGGGAGGGTTTTTGCCCGTGTTTGAAGCAGGGGTTTTCTATATCTTTGTGGCCGATGGCGAATAAACTTAAATCCTCCAAGGCAAAGCCTGCCGGCCCTGAGCAGATGAAACAGGAAAAAGAAGAGACGGTAGAGGTAAAACAATTACTTAAGGACGAACGTACGCATAAGATAGCCGGCAGTATTTTACTGCTGTTCGCTTTTCTTTTCTTCATTGCTTTCACGTCGTATTTATTTACCTGGGGCGATGACCAGGACAAGTTCAGCTACCGCATGCTGCTTGCCAACGACATCAAAGTACAGAACCTGCTGGGCACCTTTGGCGCTTTTATCTCCGAGATATTCGTTCGCCATGGTTTCGGCATCGCTTCATATCTCATCTGCAGTAGTTTTTTTGTTATCGGGGTAAACCTGTTCTTTGGTAAAAAGGTTTTTTCCATATTCAAGAACATCAAATATCTGATACTGGGTCTGCCTGTTATCAGTGTGGCGGCGGCTGTTATCTTCCAGGGCAAGGCATTTCCTTACGGCGGTGCCGCCGGCGATATGATGAGGGACTGGATGTACCAGACCATCGGTAAGATCGGTACCATTGCTGTTCTTTCAGTGGCCGTACTATCGTATGTTATCTGGCGCTTCAACCCGGTCTTTAAACTGCCGTCTAAAAAAGCAGTAATACCGGAAGAGAATATTGAACCGGTTGCGGAAGCTATTTCGGAGAAAGTGGAATGGAAAGATCCCGAAGCGCCCATTGTAACCACAGGGGGTAATTCATTAAAAGGAAACGGGGCAATGCTGAATATACCTTTGGAAGAGAGAGAGCCGGACCAGGAACTGAACATCATTGAAAAAGAAGAAGCGCCAGAGCCGGAAACAAAACAGCCATTGCTGATAGAAGAGCCGCCTGTTATAAAAGAACCGGTTCTTCCGCTTAAACCAATAGCCCCATCCAGCGATCTTCCGCTTGAAATTAAAACAGTACCCGAGAAGGCGACGGAAGAACCTGTTGTTGTATCTGCTGCAGCAAAAGTGGCAGCATCAAAACCCTATGATCCGATACTGGACCTGCGTGATTATAAATACCCGGTTCTGGACCTGCTTGAAAATCACGGCAGCGATAAGATCGTTCAGGATGCCAATGAACTGGAGAATAACAAGAACCAGATCATCAATACCCTGCGTAATTACGATATTGAGATACAGAAGATATATGCAACCGTTGGTCCAACCGTTACTTTGTATGAAATTATTCCGGCTGCCGGTGTTCGTATCTCCCGTATCAAAAACCTGGAGGATGATATTGCATTAAGTCTTGCAGCACTCGGTATCCGCATCATTGCACCCATACCGGGCAAAGGAACCATTGGTATTGAAGTGCCGAATGCGAAGAAGACGGTGGTAAGTATGAAGACCTTATTATCTTCTGAAAAATTCCAGAAAAATAATTTCTCGCTGCCCATTGCCATCGGGAAGAAGATCGACAATGAGAATTTCATCGTTGATCTTACTACCATGCCGCACTTGCTGATGGCGGGCGCTACCGGCCAGGGTAAATCGGTTGGATTGAATGCCATACTTGTTTCACTGCTGTATAAAAAACATCCTTCGCAACTGAAATTTGTATTGGTGGATCCGAAGAAAGTGGAGCTGAGTATTTATAAAACGATCGAGAATCATTTTTTGGCAAAACTGCCCGGCGAAGAAGACGCCATCATCACCGATACAAAGAAAGTGGTGCATACATTGAACGCACTTTGTATTGAGATGGATAACCGGTACGACCTGCTGAAAGAAGCCGGTTGCCGGAACATACGGGAGTACAATGAAAAATTTGTTGCCCGTAAATTAAATCCCGAAAAAGGGCATCAGTATTTGCCGTTCATTGTATTGGTGGTGGATGAGTTTGCCGACCTGATCATGACGGCGGGTAAGGAAGTGGAAATGCCCATCGCCCGGTTGGCGCAGCTGGCAAGGGCCGTTGGTATTCATCTTATCATTGCCACGCAACGGCCTTCTGTAAATATCATTACCGGTACCATCAAGGCCAACTTCCCGGCACGTATTGCATTTAAAGTGAGCAGTAAGATCGACAGCCGTACTATTTTAGATGCCGGAGGCGCCGAGCAATTGATAGGAAAGGGCGATATGCTGATCAGTTACAACGGCGATATCGTTCGTTTGCAATGCGCTTTTGTAGATACGCCCGAAGTGGACAAGATCGTTGACTTCATCGGTGAGCAGCGAGGCTATCCGCAGGCATTTTTATTGCCCGAATACATCGATGAAAAAGAAATGGAGGGTAAGGATTTTGACCTGGGGGATAAAGATCCCCTGTTTGAAGATGCAGCCCGGCTCATTGTCGCCAGCCAGGTAGGAAGCACTTCTTTATTGCAGCGCCGGATGAAGCTGGGGTATAACCGGGCCGGCCGTTTGATGGATCAGCTGGAAGCTGCAGGAATAGTAGGCGGCAACCAGGGAAGCAAGGCCAGGGATGTATTGATAAAAACAGAAGCCGATCTGCAGCAGATGTTAGACGTTAATCGTTAATAGTGAATGGAGAAGTGGAACATTCTGGCATTAATAACTATCACATACGGTTAACCATTAACAACTAACTATTAACTGTTCTATGTCTAAATTCCTCCTTGTTGGTTTGGGAAATATCGGAGCCGAGTATGCCAATACCAGGCATAATATAGGATTTGATGTGCTGAATACGTTTGTGATGAAGCACAAAGGAAATTTTGAAGTGGAGCGCCTGGCTTATATGGCCGAAGTGAAATTCAAGGGAAAGAATATAGTCTGCATTTGTCCCACCACCTACATGAACCTGAGTGGCCGGGCCTTTAAATACTGGATGGATAAAGCAAAGGTTCCACTCGAAAATACCCTTACTGTGGTAGACGATATTGCGCTGCCTTTGGATAAGATACGGCTGAGGCCGGGAGGCAGTGCCGGGGGGCACAACGGGCTAAAAGATATCGAGAATATCCTGGGTACGGATAAGTACCCCAAACTGCGGTTCGGCGTGGGTAACCAGTATCCCAGGGGCATGCAGGCCGATTTTGTACTGGGCAAATGGCGAAAAGAGGAAGAGGCCCAGGTAAGGATGAAGATAGAGAAGTGTATGGATGTGATCGAATGCTTCCTTTCGGCCGGTATTGAGCAGGCAATGGCACTATATAATAATATGTCGGTGAAGCCCTAGTCTTGCTCTCAGGATTCCCCGGATTCTGGTACATAATTGTTTTTTTTATCCTATTTGTCTATATTCGTGGCTGAACCGCAATACCTTAAACAAAACGTGAAATGAAGATCATTTGTGTAGGCCGAAATTATGCTGATCATGCGAAAGAGCTGGGTAACGATGTACCCGATGAGCCGGTTTTATTTATGAAGCCGAAGAGTGCCTTGCTGCAAAGTCATACTCCTTTTTATTACCCCGAATTCACCAACGAACTGCACTACGAATGCGAAATTGTTTTACGTGTTTGTAAGAACGGAAAATACATACAGGAAAAACATGCGCCCAACTACTACGATGCTGTAACCGTAGGTATCGACTTCACCGCCCGTGACATACAGGACGAACTGAAAAAGAAAGGCCTGCCCTGGGAAAAGGCAAAGGCATTTGATAATTCTGCCGTACTGGGAAAGTTCATTGAGCTTACGCCAGATTTCAACCGTAAGAGCATTAATTTTTCGTTACTGAAGAATAAGGAACTGGTACAGAAAGCCAATTCTTCGCAAATGATATTCAGTTTTGAAAAGATCATTGAAAACATCTCCAGTTATTTTTCGCTGAATATCGGCGACCTCATCTTTACCGGAACCCCGGCAGGTGTGGGCGAAGCGGTGGTGGGAGATGTGCTGGAAGGGTTCATCGACAACCAGTGCCTGCTGAACATAGAAGTGAAATAATCCATTGCATTTTAGTTATGTTATATATCGCTGGTTCATCCATCAGCGATTTTTTATTTTATACCTTTGGCCGGAACTATTTTTTCACTTTGATGCTGCTATTTTAAATGACTGACACCGATATTTTATTAAGGGCTTACCGGCTGATGTGCCATGCAAAGAATATGGCTGCTGCCTATGAAGATAACCGGCAGGTATGTAAATATGTACATTCCACCAGCCGGGGTCACGAAGCCATTCAGCTGGCCACCGCTTTCCAGTTATTGCCCTGCGATTATGTGAGCCCTTATTACCGCGATGAAAGTCTGTTGCTGGGGCTTGGTTTTTCGCCTTACGAACTGATGCTGCAGTTGCTGGCAAAGGGCAACGATATATTCACCGGCGGCAGGGAATATTATTCGCACCCCAATTACCGGGGCGATGATAAACCCAACATCATTCATCAAAGCAGCGCCACGGGCATGCAGGCCATTCCAACCACGGGCATTGCACAAGGCATAAAATTCTTAGAAAGGATTCAGTCGGGTAAATTAAAAAAAGGGGCAAACGGAGAACTGCCTGTTGTGGTCTGTTCACTCGGCGATGCATCGGTAACAGAAGGGGAAGTGAGTGAGGCATTCCAGTTTGCTGCCCTGCACCAGTTGCCCATCATTTATTTGGTGCAGGATAACGGATGGGGTATCAGTGTAACTTCTGAAGAAGCAAGAACAACCAATGCCAATGAAATGGTGAAAGGTTTCAAAGGAATAAAACGCATCAGCATCGACGGCAGTGATTTTTTACAGAGCTATGATGTGATGAAGAACGTGGTGGAAGAAGTACGAAGGGAACGTCATCCCTTCCTGGTGCATGCAAGAGTACCCTTGCTTGGTCATCATACCAGTGGTGTACGAAAAGAATTTTATCGTACCGAAGAAGACCTTGCCAAACATGCATTGGACGATCCCGGACCTAAGCTCCGCCAGAAATTGCTGGAGATGGGTATCAGCGAAGATCACTTAATTTATATTGAAGAAGAAGCAGCCAAAGAAACAGCGCATCATTTCCAGGGAGCAGTTGCTGCTCCCGAACCAGATGCAGATACTGTTGGCAATTATGTTTTTGTCCCCACACAAATAACAGATGAAGCAGGAGAAAGAAGTCCTGCCGGTAAAGAAAAAGTATTGATGGTGGATGCGGCCCTGTTTGCCATCCGGGAGATCATGGAAGATTTTCCTGAAGCGCTTTTATACGGACAGGATGTGGGGAGAAGATTGGGCGGTGTATTCAGAGAAGCAGCAACATTGGCAGAGCAGTTTGGCGACCACCGGGTATTTAATACGGCCATACAGGAAGCGTATATCATCGGCTCAACGGTAGGTATGTGTGCCACGGGTTTGAAGCCGATCGTGGAAGTTCAGTTTGGCGATTATATATACCCGGGGCTGAATCAACTGGTAACCGAAATTTCAAAAAGCTGTTACCTCAGTTGCGGAAAATTCCCGGTACAGACATTGATACGGGTACCTGTTGGCGCTTATGGTGGCGGCGGTCCGTACCACAGCGGATGCGTGGAAACTACCTTGCTTTCCATAAAAGGCATTAAGGTTGTTTACCCAGGCAATGCAGCAGATATGAAAGGGTTGCTGAAAGCGGCCTTCCTCGACCCCAACCCGGTGGTGATGCTGGAGCATAAAGGTTTGTACTGGAGTAAGGTTCCGGGTACGGAAGAAGCAAAGACCATTGAGCCTTCACGGGATTATATCATTCCATTAGGCAAGGGCAATATTGTTTTAGCTGCCGATGATGATTGTGTGGAAGAAGGGGAGAGTTGCTGCGTGATCACCTACGGCATGGGCGTGTACTGGGCAAAAGCGGCCGCTAAAAAATTCCCCGGCAGGGTAGAAGTGATCGATCTGCGTACCTTATTCCCCCTGGATGAAGAACTTGTTTTTTCCACGGTTAAAAAACATGGAAAATGTCTGATCCTTACCGAAGAACAGCAGAATAATTCTTTTGCCGAAGCGCTGGCCGGAAGAATTTCAAGCGCCTGTTTTCAATGGCTGGATGCACCGGTGGAAGTAATGGGCGCTATGAACTTACCTGCTGTGCCTATGAACATCGTATTGGAACAGGCCATGTTACCCAGTGCCGAAAAACTTACTACGCGTATTGAAAAACTTCTGAATGCTTAAGGGCTAAAATTTTGGCAAAATGGCCTATATTTGCGCCCCGATGTCGGGGTAGCTCAGCTGGTTAGAGCATCGGATTCATAACCCGAAGGTCGGCAGTTCAAGTCTGCTCCCCGATACATAGCCTTTCAATACTGAGCTTGTCGAAGTATGAAGGGCTTTTTTATTGGTAAGAAGTGAGCATCGGATTCATATCCGCCAGCCGGCGGACGGCAGTTCAAGTCTGCTCCCCGATACA
>DAOQRQ010000041.1:0-8466 GCA_035355815.1 Ferruginibacter sp.
TGCGGCAAAGAATGGATTGCCTTTAAATCCGCAGTTGGGAAAAAATGCATTGAACCGTTCTTTACACAACAATTATTTCACGCTGCCGGTTTTGTTCGTAATGATCAGTAACCATTTTCCCACCACGTTCGGGTACGAACAACCCTGGCTGGTACTCATCATTATTTCACTGGGAACAGCCGGCGTAAAACATTATCTTAACCTCCGGGAAAAAGGGCAGTTGTCTGTCTGGGTCTTACCGGTATCTGTGGTGATCTTACTGGCCGGCGCTTTTATTTCAGCTCCGCCAAAAGATCCCGGCGCCTGCAATTCAAAAATTGAATTCAGTGAAGTGAATGCCATTATCCAGGAAAGATGTGTAAGCTGTCACTCTTCCAAACCAACGGATGATGTATATAAAGCGCCTCCCAATGGAGTGATGTACGACACGCCGGAAGATATTGTACGCAAGAAAGACCTGATCATGCAACGGGTGGTGATAACGAAAACGATGCCGCAGAATAACAAAACAAACATTACACAAAAAGAAAGAGATATACTGAGATGTTGGATCGAACAGGGTGCATCTGTTAAGTAACCGCTTCAAAAAATATAAAAACCCCCCATGACAATAAAAGCATTTAATAAACTGAATAAAGCAGCGAAACAAAAATTGCTGATGAGTTGCTGCGGTTCGGCTGCCTGGACAGCGTTGATGCTAAAACAATCTCCATTTGCTGATGAAGCAGACCTGGTGAATGCCGCAACAGATGTTTGGTATAACGAGTGCAGCAGTGCCGACTGGCTTGAATCATTTACACATCATCCAAGGATCGGGGACATTAAAAGCCTCACTAAGAAGTTTGCTGGTAAAGAGCAGGCATCGGTTGCCGCAGCATCTAAAAAGATCATTACCGCCCTAGCCGAAGCCAATGCTGCCTATGAAGCGAAGTTCGGGTTCATATTTATTGTTTGCGCAACCGGCAGATCTGCCACAGAAATGTTGCGGCTTCTGGAAGACAGGTTACCTAATACGATCGGGGAGGAGTTGCATATTGCTATGGGAGAACAAATGAAGATCAGCATTCTCCGGTTTAAAAAATTAATTACAGAGGCAAACTGGAACGTGCTGAAGCCCGGGCAACTTACTACGCATGTGCTCGATACATCTTTGGGCCGGCCCGGAAAAGATATCAGCATCCGTTTACAGATACCGGTAAACGGAGCCTGGCAAACCATTGCACAGGGTGTTACAAATGAGGATGGACGTATCGGCGATCTGTTGCCTGCCCAGAAAAAACTGGCTTATGGAAACTATAAAATGGTTTTTGATACCGGTAATTATTTTGCTGCTCAAAAAATAAAAGGATTTTATCCGGAAGTGGAAATACAATTCATTGTGTTTGATGATGCCCATTACCACGTGCCCTTGCTCATCAACCCATTTGGATATTCCACTTACCGGGGAAGTTAAATTATAACCGCTACGACACAAAACTCAGCGTCTTTGCGGTTAAAAAATAAAAGACAGTCATGAATACTACAATTCCAGTAAATCAGAAGGATCAATTATTTGGTAAGCTAAAAGAAGCAAACAGCAACTTTCAGAAAATTTATCCCGGCGACCGGAGCGAACGCCAGCCCGTACACACACTGTACGGAGGCGCTAACCTTTTTAAATCGGATGCAGCCTTAGCGCTTGGCAGGAGGGCGTTGGAGATATTTGAAACCTATGCGCCCGACCATAAAGTATTCGGTAAAGTATTTGGCATGGATATTAATTCCGGCTTCAGTAAAAAAGTGTACAACAAAGTAATTGCAAAACTGAAGGCAGAAGCTATTGAAGATTTCCGGATAGACTTTGAAGACGGCTACGGCAACCGGAGTAATGAAGAAGAAGATGAAACAGCCCGTACCACTGCATTGGAGGTTGCCAAAGGCATGTTGGCTAAAACCCTTTCGCCTTTCATAGGCATCCGTATAAAACCCTTTACAGAAGAAATGAAGGAGAGAGGATTACGAACGCTGGATATTTTTATCAGCACCCTGGTAAAGGAAACGGGGGGCAAACTGCCGGATAACTTCATTGTAATGCTTCCCAAAGTCACCATACCGGAACAGCCGGCTACCCTGGCTTCTTTCTTTGATATTCTTGAAACAGAATTGAAAATGGAAAAAGGAAGTTTGAAGATGGAGATGATGGTGGAAACCACACAAGCGATCATGGCCATTGATGGAACCAACCCTTTATACAAATTCATTAAAGCAAGTAACGGAAGATGCATAGCCATGCACTTTGGCACCTACGATTACACCGCAAGCTGCAGCATTACTGCTAAATACCAGGAGATGGATCATCCCGTTTGTGATTTTGCTCACCACATGACCAAAGTGGCGCTGGCACACACGGGCATCTGGCTCAGCGATGGTGCAACCAATACAATGCCCATCGGTCCGCATAGGGGAGAAAACCTTACGAAAGAACAAATGCAGGAGAATACGGATGTTGTACACCGGGCCTGGAAAAAGGGATATGATCATATCCGGCATTCATTATGGAATGGTTTTTACCAGGGCTGGGACCTGAACCCGGCACAGTTCCCGATGCGCTATGCTGCGGTATTTGCTTTCTTCCTGGAAAGTTATGATGACGCCGTAGAACGATTGAAAACATTTGTGGAAAAAGCAGCAAGGGCAACGCTGATAGGCGATGTGTTTGATGATGCGGCAACCGGACAGGGGTTGCTTAATTATTTTTTACGGGCATTGAACAGCGGCGCCATAACGGAAGAAGAAGTATTGGTAACCGGGCTAACACTGGAAGAGATAAGAGGACGGTCTTTTAAAAAGATACTGGAAAACAGAAAACAACAGGCATGACTGTATGGGAATTTATACATGAAAAGCTTTACGACGGCATGAAGGTAATGTTGCTTTATGTTTTAGAAAGCGAAGGCAGTTCTCCCGGCAGGCAGGGTTTTAAAATGGCATTGGCAGAAGACGGAACCCATTCCGGCACGATCGGGGGAGGCATCATGGAGTATAAATTTGTAGAAAAAGCAAAAACACTTCTGCAGCAAAATGAAATTAAGGTTTTGCTGCAAAAACAGTATCACGATAAAGATCACGAAAACAACCAATCGGGAATGATCTGCTCCGGCAGCCAGTTAAATGTATTCATCCCGGTATCGGCAAAGAATAAAAGAACCATCAGCAATATTTTTACACGAAAGGGTAAGACCATTCAACTCTCACCGGCAGGCATATCGGCCATCCAGGGGAAAGCGAAGGGGCTTCAATATAAAACGGATGAAGACTGGCTGTATACCGAAGCAATCGGCGAACAGCCGGTGATACATATCATTGGTGGCGGGCATGTAGGCCTGGCCTTATCGGAACTTATGTCCTTCCTTGGCTTCTTTATTAAAGTATATGATGACCGCCCCGGGCTGAAAACACTGTGGCAGAATAATTTTGTGGATGAAAAGATCATTATCCCGGGCTATGACCAGCTAAATGATTTTTTTACCGCAACGGAAAACGATTTTGTGGTGATCATGACCGTTGGATACCGGACCGATAAGATCGTTTTAAAACAATTGATCGGCCGGCATTTCTTTTACCTGGGCCTTTTAGGCAGCAGCCACAAAATAGAGACCTTGTTTAAAGAGTTAAGAGAAGAAAAAGTGCCCCAAAAATGGCTGGATACCATTTTTTCTCCCATCGGTGTAGCCATCGACAGTAAAACAACAAAGGAAATCGCAGTCAGTATTGCTGCCGAGATCATCCGCGAAAAGAATAAACACCTGCCCGGGGGAAGAAATTAACCCGCTCTTACTTAAACAGGTCATCGCTTCCCTGGTATGAAAAGCGATCGAACCAGGCTTTGTTGCCGGATTCTTTTCCTAAAGAAGTTGCATACAGGGCATAAACGGCTCCTACAAAACCTCCTGCCGTTTTTGTACTGAGGAATTCCGCATCCATTCCCTGTTTGGTCATGTATATCCAGTTCTTTCCATCTCTTGAAAAATAAAAGTAGTATTCACTGTTTCTTGCTTCAATTCTTAAACCCAGTTCTTTATTGGATATATCAATGTCTTTTGTGGTGATCAAAGCCATGCTGCTGTCCTTAGCCGACTTATATAATTGCACAACAGGGTTGCCATTGCTCACCGACCTGCACAGGTAATAGAAATGCGACTCGTTCTGAAAAACGGCTATTCCTGCCTTTTCGTTCTCCGAGGCTGCGGAAAATTTCAAAGAAGTGGTCGCTGTGCTTTTGTGATTCTGCTGACGAAAGGCAACAAAAGAAGGATTGGCTTTGCCGCTACAGGCTTCTTTTTGCAGGCTGATGCGTAACCAGCCTTTCTTTTCCGAAAGACTATACCACGGTTGGGTAACCGTACGGAGAAACATGAAACGGTCATCTGTTTTTTCTGTATCAAATTCTGTACTGAAATATGCATTGCCGCCCAATACATTATTTACTTTTTTTGTCAACGAAGGAACAGGCACAGGGTATTGATATTTTACTTCATCGTTTCCTTCCAGGATATGCGGCCAGCCATTTTTCCACTCTACCGGCGCCATAAATGTTTCCCGGCCAATGTTGTAATGATCGCCTTCATAAGGCCGGCAACCAAGAAATACGGCCACCCATTTTCCTTCTTTAGTTTCTACAAAGTCGGCATGACCGGTAGTGGTCACCGGGTTTTTTCTTGAAGGATCCAGATGTCGTTGTGTTAAGATCGGGTTCTTTTCATAAGCGATATAAGGACCATCCACCGCTTTACTTCTGAATACCACTTCCGAATGATTGTAACCGGTTCCTCCTTCGGCACAGATCATATAATACCATCCGTCTTTTTTAAAAATATGCGGCCCTTCTATCCAAACCGGTTTCTTTGCCATATCGGTTCCCCCATTGATCAATAATTTTTCTTCGCCGGTTACTTTTAAATTGGCAGCATCAAATTCAAACATGCGTATGGTGCGGTGCCCGTCGTGTACAGAAATATTGTTTGGCGGAATGCTGTTGAATAAAACATATGATTTGCCATTATCGTCAAAATAAAGTGACGGATCGATGCCGTTCACTTCTTTCAGCCAAACCGGGTTACTCCAAGGGCCTTTTGGATCTTTGGCCGTAATAACAAAGTTGCCGCCCTTATCTATCAGGGTGCAAATGATATAATAAATGCCTTTGTTGTGCCGTATGGTTGGTGCAAACAAACCTCTCGATACCCCGGCTCCTTTCAGATCTAACTGCTCCGGCCTGTTCATCGCATGGCCGATCTGTTTCCAGTTCACCAGGTCTTTACTATGAAAAACGGGTAACCCGGGGAAGTAAGCAAAGGAGGAATTAACGATATAATAATTATCATCAACCCGGCAAATGCTTGGGTCGGGATAAAAGCCCGACAGAACCGGGTTGTTATAAGTAAGTTGCGAAGAACCGGTTAAAGAAATGCACAGCAATAAAACCGACAGCGTTTTTTTCATTACAACGATTTAAAATTTCACTATTTCCCAGAATGCTTTTTTGGGTTTTAATTCACGGTCAAATAATAACGGGTAGTCCTTTCTTCCCTGTACCGGAAAATTGTCCAGCCAGCTGCTGCGGTCGGATATATTCCAGAAAGTAACGCTGCTGATAGAATTTTTATATTTCCTGAATAATTGGAAACACATTTTATATATCGCCACCTGCTTTGTTTCTTTTTCCGCGGTAAAAACAGTGTCGTAGTCAGATGCTTTCCTTTCCCTTGCCTCGTGTTCCTTCGGATAAACAGAAATGTCCAGTTCAGTGATCTGTATTTGTAACCCCAGTTTTGAAAAGTCTTCCAGGGTTTTTTCTAACTGCTCTCTTGAAGGTTCATTCACCGCCCAATGACCCTGCAACCCGATACCGTGTATGGGAATTCCTTTTGCCAGCAGGCCTTTTACCATGCGGATTATCTTTTCCCGTTTAACCGGGCTGATCTCGTTGTAGTCGTTATAAAACAACAAGGCATCCGGGTCGGCAGCATGTGCATACTCAAAAGCTTTGGCAACAAATTCTTCACCGCATATCCTGTAATACAAAGAAGGACGAAAATATTCATCGGCTTTATCAGAGATCGCTTCATTCACTACATCCCAGGCATACACCGTTCCTTTGTATCTTGATACAACGGCCGTGATATGATCTTTCATTCGTTGCAGTAATATTTCTTTACTCACCAGGTTTTCGGTTGAATCTTTAAAAAACCAGTTGGGTGTTTGATTGTGCCAGCACAATGTATGACCACGCAGTTTCATATTGTTTCGTTTTGCAAATGCTGCAATGGCATCTCCGCCTGCCCAGTTATACCTGTCGGGCCGTGGATGGATATGATCCATCTTCATGGCATTCTCCGGCGTCATACTGTTGAAATTCTGCAGGATCAAGCCGGCCTCATCCGTTTTTAATGCCTGCGGTGAAACGGCAACGCCAACCGTAAAATATTCCCTGTAATGATCTTTCAATCCTTTGGTTGATGCAGAAGTGGCTGTTTTTTGCGCAACCGTACATTGACCAAAGAACAAAAGAGCAACCATTGTGCTGAAAATAGTGATCCATTTTTTCATTGTATATAATTTAAACATTCAGATGATTGTATTTAAAATGAGTACACCGATCAGGCCGGCAATGGAAATAACCGTTTCCATCACTGTCCACGACAAAAAAGTTTGCTTCAGCGACAGCTTGAAAAACTCTTTGAACATCCAGAAACCGGAATCGTTGATGTGCGAACCAAAAACACTTCCTGCTCCTACAGCCAGTACCATCAGCTCCGGGGAAACATTATGTTGTGCCAATAACGGCGATACAATACCGGCAGCGGTAATCCCTGCAACCGTTGCCGAGCCAATGGTTACCCGTAATAAAGCGGTAACCACCCAGGCAAATACCAGGGGAGGCATTTGCCATTTATTGCTGAAGGAAGCAATGTAAGCGCCGGTACCGCTGTCTGTTAATACCTGTTTTAAAACACCGCCGGCCGTAATGATCAGCAGGATGAGTGCAATCCCGGAAACAGCATCGCTTAGCCATTTCATGGAATCTTCCGTTTTGATCTTCATGCTTATGCTGAAGTAGATAAAACCAAGAATGACCGATAAAAGCAGGGCAATGGTGGAATCGCCTAAGAAGAGCAGTGTTTTTTTAAGTATTCCATCCTGTAAAAAATTACCTGCAATAACGGATAATGCAATGAGGAATACGGGTAATAGTGCGATCATGAAACTGGGAAAAACAGCCGGTAGTTTTTTTAACGCCACCATGGGAGGCTCTGTTTGCTGCTGTCCATTGCTTATCTTTTGCATCAGCCTTCCCAGGAACGGTCCCGCAATAATAACTGCCGGAATGGCGATGCAGATGCCATACAATAAGGTCAAGCCCATATCGGCCCGAAATGAATTCACCAACACTACCGGCCCGGGGTGCGGTGGAAGAAAACAATGCGTGGTGGAAAGAGAAGCCGCCATGGGAATGGCGAGATATAACAGCGGCAGTTTAGTTTTTCTTGCCAGCGTAAATACAAGCGGCACCAGTATCACAAAACCGGCGTTATAATAAAGCGGTATGCCGATAAGAAAACCGGTAAGTAAAACAGCCCATTGAATATTCTGTTCACCAAAAGCATGAATGAGTGTGGAAGATATTTTTTCAGCGGCTCCCGACATCTCCAGTATCTTTCCAAGTATGGCCCCCAGGCAAATAATAAGCGCCAATCCCCCCATGGTACTGCCAACTCCTTTTTCAACAGACTTTAAAATATCAGCCGGCTGCATCCCGAGGCAAAGGCCGGTAAGGATAGAAACGGTCAGTAACGATAAA
This sequence comes from Ferruginibacter sp., assembly GCA_035355815.1. Classification (GTDB taxonomy): domain Bacteria; phylum Bacteroidota; class Bacteroidia; order Chitinophagales; family Chitinophagaceae; genus Ferruginibacter. The sequence goes on from DAOQRQ010000041.1 coordinate 7,841, forward strand.
AAGGGACTGACCTTTTTCACAGTAAGAAAAACCTGCAGGGCAATGGCTGATATGATGATGAAGAAAATCAAGGATTACCTCACCGTATTTATTAGTGTACCAATGCCGTCAATAGAAATGGTGATCTCGTCGCCGCTTTGCAGGGTAAAATCATTGCCGGGCACAATGCCGGTGCCGGTCATTACCAGGCATCCGTGCGGAAAACTGCTTTCCCTGTAAACAAATGAAACCAGTTCGGTTACCGTTCTTTTCATCTGGCTGAGTGCAACCGAGCCTTCAAACACGATTGCGTTGTTTCTCTTAATGGTAAGATTGATCATCGTATTACCATCAAGGGGTTTGTCGGTCAGGTAGATACAGGGGCCTAAGGCAGCACAGGCATCATAGGTTTTTGCCTGGGGCAGGTATAATGGATTTTCTCCTTCAATGCTGCGGCTGCTCATATCATTGCCGATCGTGTAGCCAATAATTTTCCCGGATGAAGTAACCACCAATGTCAGTTCCGGTTCCGGCACATCCCAGGTAGAGTCTTTTCGTATCCGTACAAAAGCCCGGTTACCAACAATGCGGTGTGGTGTTGACTTAAAAAAAACTTCGGGCCTCTCTGCTTCATATACTTTAGCATA
>DAOQRQ010000041.1:8566-9698 GCA_035355815.1 Ferruginibacter sp.
TTTCTCATTTTAAACCGTAATACATACATATCGTTGGTGATGTACAATGTCTTTTCATCCGGGGATAAGGCGCAATTGGATGTTGCATTCTCCAGCTTTAACATGCCGAGCAATTTCCCGTTACTGTTGAATATATATAAACCTCCGGGCCCCGTAGCAAATACATTTCCTTTGCTATCGATCTTCAATCCATCGGGCAGACCCTTCCATTTTTTATCATGCCCGGCAGCGCTGTAAAATATTTTTCCATTGATAAGCGAATCGCCTGAAACATCAAACACATACCAGTTTGGCTTATCAGGGTCAGAGCAGGCAACAACTACCCTTTCCTCTCCCGGGAAAAAAGCGATCCCATTGGGCCTTGTTATTGAATCAGCCAGTAAAACAATCGTGCCGTCTTTTTTTACTTTATAAACACCATTGAAAGAAATTTCTTTTTTTGGATCGGAATCATTTTGCGTTGATAAACCGTAGGGTGGATCGGTAAAGTATAATTCACCGGCGCTGCTGTATACCGCATCGTTAGGGCTGCTCAGCTTCTTACCGGTATAGGTATCGGCGATCGTGATGAATTTTGATTCGGGCGTGTTCAGTGCTGCATCCATTTTTGCCATCCGCCTGTCGCCATGCTGGCATAAAACAAGACTCCCGTTTGCATCCAGTAATAAACCATTGCTGCCAGGTTCTTTACAGGTTGATGGAACAGAGCCGGTATAGCCGGATGGTTTTAAATAAACTTCTTTTCCTTTTTCTTCGGTCCATTTGTAAATGGTATTGACGGGCACATCTGAGAAGAGCAGCATCTTTTCTTTTTCGATCCATAAAGGGCCTTCGCTCCACTCAAAGCCTTCCGCAATGATTTCTGCCCCGGCATTGACAGCAATGATTGAATCAAGGGCCGGATCGGACTTTTCAATAGTACCGGTCGTTTTATTTTGTTCTTTATTGTTACAACTGATCATGGCCAAAAGAATAAGCAGTGAAAAAATAGGTCTCATAAAAAATGGTTTAATGCAGGTCTCTTGTTACTTCGCTGCCACTGCCGCCCTGTAAAATATCCAGGTCGGCACCCAGGTGTGCCTGTTGTACATGATCGATGTAAAACTTCACATAACCCCTTGTTGCCATTGGC
>DAOQRQ010000041.1:9798-12603 GCA_035355815.1 Ferruginibacter sp.
CCTACTTCCGGCATGCCGGGGTAACCAACGGGACCAACGCCTTTTAATACGATCACTGAGTTCTCATCAATATCCAGCCCGGGGTCGTCAATCCGTGCATGATAATCTTCCATCGTTTCAAACACAACCGCTTTTCCTTTATGTTTCATCAGTGATTTGGTAGCGGCCGATGGTTTTATAACAGCACCGTCTTCACAAAGGTTTCCCTTGAGCACAACAATGCCCGCTTCGTTTTGCAGCGGTGTGTCAATAGAAGCGATCACTTCTTTATTATAACAAACAGGGTTGCTGTTATTAACACCGATGGCTTTTCCATTTACGGTTATTGCATCATTATGTAACAGGTTTTTCAATTCATTGATCACAACCGGCAGCCCGCCTGCATAATAAAAATCCTCCATCAGGTATTTGCCGGAAGGCTTCAGGTTAACAAGCAAAGGAATTTTACTGCCGATGGTATCAAAGTCTTCCAGCTTCAGTTCAACGCCGATCCTTCCGGCAATGGCCTGCAGGTGAATGATGAAATTGGTTGAGCCTCCCACGGCGGCATTTACTATGATAGCGTTTTCAAATGCTTTTCTTGTGAGGATCTTTGAAAGCTTCAGGTCTTCTCTTACCATTTCCACGATCCTTCTTCCGGATAGTTGCGCCATTACTTTCTTTCTTGAATCAACAGCGGGTATGGCAGCCGCCCCGGGCAGTGTAAGCCCTAACGACTCTGCCATACAAGCCATGGTAGATGCCGTACCCATCGTCATACAGTGTCCCTGGCTTCGGGCAGCGCCGATCTCGGCTTCATGAATATCTTCTGCGGTATAATTTTCCACCAGGGTTTTTTCTTTTACCATCCAGTTGAAAGAACCGCTTCCCAAACATTCTCCTTTGAACCTTCCGTTCAGCATCGGCCCGCCCGGAACAACAAGGGTTGGCAGATCAACACTGCATGCACCCATGATGGTAGCGGGCGTTGTTTTATCGCAACCGGTCAATAATACAACTCCGTCAATTGGGTTGGCCCTGATACTTTCTTCTACATCCATACTTGCCAGGTTGCGGAACAACATGGTGGTTGGCCGCATGATGGTTTCGCCCAATGAGGTAACCGGAAATTCCAATGGAAAGCCCCCGGCTTCAATAACACCCCGCTTTACGATCTCGGCAAAATCACGGAGATGACCATTGCATGGGGTGAGTTCGCTCCAGGTATTGCAGATACCGATAACAGGCCGGCCTTTGAAATAATCATCGGGGTATCCCTGGTTGCGTAACCAGGAGCGATGAACAAAGCCCATCTTGTCGTCTTTACCAAACCAGTCTTCGCTGCGCAAATTTTTACTCATGTGAATTATTTTGCAATTTCAATCCGCTTACCTGTACGCATGGCTTCATAAACGGCTTGTAGATATTTTACATCCCGTCTTCCCATTTCACCGGGCACAATACTTTGTTGATTGTTCCTGACCGACAAAGCAATTCCATCCATTTGTTTTGCCTGCTGGTTGATATGCGGCAGGTCCATGACCCCGGCAGGTGTAGAGCCACGTTGGCCTGTATAATTATAAGCAGAGGTCAATTCAAATATTCCTTTCTCTGCCTCGGCCCTTAAAAAATTCATTCCTTCGGCATAGCTTGTTCTGCAGTCGGTAATTAACCCGTTCGGAAATTCCATCTGCCAGGTGAGTGACTGTTCTACTTCTTTAAACCGTTCAAAGTCTGTTTTCACTCCTTCCTGTGCGGTAACAGCAATGGGTTCCATACCCGTTGTATAACACATGGCTTGTATCACATAAATGCCCACGTCCATCAAAGGCCCGCCCCCGGCATATTTCTGCGTAAGCCGCCACTGCGATGGACCAGCCTTGAAACCAAAACCGCCGGATAATTTTTTTATTTCGCCATAAATTTTTTGTGTACCGCATCTTGCCATTTCCAGGTTGTAAGGTTCAAAATGCAGGCGATAGCCAATGGATAAATGTTTATTCGCTTTTTTGGCGGCTGCGATCATGCGGTCGCAATCTTCCACCGTAATGGCCATTGGCTTTTCACATATCACGTGCTTGCCGGCTTCAAAACCACGAATGGTGTACTCCGCATGCATATTATTCGGCAGCACCACGTATATAATATCTATATCCGGATTGTCTTTTATAGAATCATAATTTTCATAGTTGTAAATGTTCTTGTCCGGAATATTATACCGTTCTTTCCATAAAGGGATCTTTGAGGGTGTACCTGTAACTATTGCGGCCAGGTAACAGTTTTCCGTTTGCTGCAATGCCGGGGCCAGCTGGTTGGTTGCATAATTTCCCAGTCCAACCAAAGCTATACCGAGTTTTCCCTCTTTGCTGTTTTTCATTTTAGTTTGATTTGATCTTTCAGAATTACAATTGGAATAGGCAGACAGGAGAGGCAAGCCCAGGCCCGCCAGCCCGATGTTGTAAATAAATTTTCTTCTTGAACGATCCTGCTTTTTATTCATAAGCTGTCATTTAAAGCATGTCCATTTAACAAGCCTGGTTATTTTGACTGGTATTTTTTTATATAATCCGCTACTTCCACCATCGGTGCTATCCACAGGTCTTTTTCATTTTGTTTTAAGTATTCAAGAAACTGCCTGTGTGCCGGTAAGGATACATCCAGCCCGTTGCCACCACCTACGCCATGAAATAAAATAACGAGCAGGGAATTTGTTTCCACCGCTTTCTTCACCCATTCGGTCATTTGTTCGGCGGTATGGTTGTTAACCATATAGCAATCCACGTTGTACAGGTCAATTTCATTTATCTTATGCATTTCATTTCGTAC
>DAOQRQ010000042.1:0-12432 GCA_035355815.1 Ferruginibacter sp.
CCGGCTTCGCTTTAAACAACAACCTGTTCGTGTTCATTTCACTCTTTGCGCTGTATGGGTTTTATGCGGCAGCCAGCGAAGGCATTTCAAAAGCCTGGATCAGCAATATTGTGGATAAAAAAGAAACCGCTACAGCCATTGGAACCTACACCGGCTTTCAAAGCATTGCCGCACTGCTTGCCAGCAGTTTTTGCGGATTACTCTGGTATAATTTCGGCGCCCTTGTCACTTTTTTAACCACCGCTGTCATTACTGTATCGGTGATCATTTATCTTGCACAATATAAGACCACTGAAAAGGTCAGTTCGTAACTTTAACTTTAAATAAAAGATCATGGAAGCATACGATACCGTTGTGGAAGCCCTTAATGGCCTGAAGGCAAAAGGATATACGGTAAATTTCAACCTGGCATTCGACAAACTCATCTGTTCCGAAAAAAAGAACATCCTTAACCCGGATGAATTTGAGATAACTGAAGTGCATCGCTTTGAAGGCGATACCAACCCGGGCGATGAAGATGTGGTGTACGCTGTTGAATCAAAATCCGGGAATATAAAAGGAGTGTTCAGCGGCGCCTTTGGCATGTATGCCGATTCTGCCTCCACCGAAATGCTCCGTAAACTTTCGATGCACAAATAATTTATCCTGATCTCATAAACGATTGTTATGCCCCATTCATTTAACCGCCGGAATTTCATCAAGGCATCGGCGCTTACCGGTGCAGCCCTTTCACTTACCGATCCCATCAGGGCCTTCTCCCCGGCAAAAAAAGAAAAAGTACGCATTGGTATCATTGGTGCCGGCCTTCGTTCGCATGAACACATGGGCAATTTTTTACAAAGAGATGATGTGGAGATCACGGCCATTGCCGATCCGCAGCAACGCAGTGTAGACGAAGCGATGGCGGTATTCAAACAATATAACCGTCTGCAGCCGGCTGTGTATAAGAACGGGAAAGAAGATTATAAGAATTTATTGAAAAGAGATGATGTGGATGCCGTGGTGATCTGCTCGCCCTGGGAATGGCACAGCATACAGGCCATTGATGCCATGAATGCCGGCAAGACCGTGGGCGCAGAAGTTTGCGGCGCTGTTAAGCTGCAGGAATGCTGGGATGTGGTGAACACTTCCGAAAAAACAAAGATCCCGCTGATGATGATGGAGAATGTTTGTTACCGCCGCGATGTGATGGCTGTATTGAACATGACCCGTAAAGGAATGTTCGGCGAACTGATACACGGGCAGGGCGGATACGAACACGACCTGCGTGGTGTTCTTTTCAATGACGGCGTTACCGCTTACAACAGCGGCGTGGAGTTTGGCGCCAACGCATACAGCGAAGCCCAATGGCGTACCGAACATAATAAGAACAGGAACGGGGAATTATACCCTACGCATGGTCTTGGCCCGGTGGCGGTAATGATGGACATCAACAAAGGGAACCGGATGACCCGGCTTTCTTCTATTGCATCCAAGGCAAGAGGCCTGCATAAATATATTGTTGATCATCCAAAAGGCGGCAAAGATCATCCCAACGCAAAAGTAAATTTCAAATGCGGCGATATTGTGAACACACAGATACAATGCGCCAATGGCGAGACCATTTTACTTACGCATGATGTTTCTTCTCCCCGCCCTTATAACCTGGGTTTCCGGGTGCAGGGCACCGAGGGTCTTTGGCAGGATTACGGAAGCGGCGGAAACAAACAGGGTTTTATTTATTTCGAGAAAGAAATGAAACACAGCCACCGCTGGGATAATACCGAAAAATGGCTGACGGAATACGACCACCCGCTCTGGAAAAAATATGGAACACAGGCCGAAGGGGCCGGGCATGGCGGTATGGATTTTTTTGTTGATCATGCGTTCATTGAATGCGTAAAACGGGGTGTGGAATTTCCGTTGGACGTGTATGATTATGCAAGCTGGTATGCCATTACGCCGCTGAGTGAAAAAAGCATTACAGAAGGCGGGCAGGTGCAGAACATACCCGACTTCACCCGTGGTAAATGGAAGACAAGAAAACAGGTATTTGCACTGAATGATGATTATTAAAAGATAAATGCTGAGAGATGAAAAGAGAAAAAGAGATGCAGCGCTTTCTCTTTCTACTTCCTTTTCCCTTTCATCTTCTTAGCCAAAAAAATAAACATGAACCGTAGAAAATTCCTGCACTTCTCTGCACTAACTGTTCCGTTGCTTACTGCAAAAAGATCGGTCGCGGCAAATTTTGATGCGACTACCAGGCCGATCGTTGTCTCTACCTGGGACAGCGGCATGTCGGTAAATGCCGAAGCATGGAAAATATTATCCGCCAAAGGAACGGCATTGGATGCGGTGGAAGCAGGCGCCATGAATATTGAGAACCAGATCAACTGTTGTGTAGGCCTGGGCGGTTATCCCGACCGGGACGGCATTGTAACATTGGACAGTTGCATCATGGATCACAAAGCCAATATTGGAGCAGTAGCAGGAATAGAAAGGATAAAACACCCGGTTTCGGTGGCAAGAAAAGTAATGGAGAAGACACCGCATGTTATTTTAGTGGGCGCCGGCGCCCAGCAGTTTGCCTTAGAGAATGGATTTCAGTTAGAGAGCACCGAATTATCGGAAAGCGCCAAAGAGGCGTACAAAGAATGGCTTAAGAAAAGCGAATACAAGCCGGTGATCAATATTGAAAATAAAAAACAGAACGGGCCTTTTGCACCAAATTTTTTTGAAGACGGAACCGCCAATCACGATACCATGGGTTTGGTGGCGATGGATATGAACAGTAATTTATCGGGCGCTGTAACCACCAGCGGCATGGCATTTAAACTGCATGGCCGGGTGGGCGACTCTCCCATTATCGGCGCCGGCTTATTTGTAGATAATGAAGTGGGCGCTGCCACCAGCAGCGGTACCGGCGAAGAAGTGATACGCATCTGCGGAACACATTTAGTTGTTGAATTCATGCGGCAGGGTTATTCCCCCGAAATGGCGTGCAGGAAAGCCGTAGAGCGGATCGTAAAAAGAGATAAGGAAAAAGCAAAAACATTACAGGTTGGTTTTTTGGCCCTGAATAAAAAAGGTCAGTACGGCGCCTATGCGATACAAAAAGGATTTGTGTTCAGTGTGAAGAGCGATAGGGAAAACCAGATCCATCAATCGAAATACCTGATTTAAGAAATAATCAATAAACAATGTTCAATGCTCAATATTCAACATGACCCAACCTGAGAATTGAACATTGAAAATTGAACATTACGATGACATACAAACTCGAAGTAATCGGTTTTACTATTGAAGGCTGCATCCTGGCTCAGTCTGCCGGTGCACACCGCATTGAACTATGCGACAATCCCGGCGACGGCGGCACTACCCCCTCCCATGGTTTTATAAAAGCAGCAAGAGAAAAATTAAAGATCGATCTGTTTCCCATCATTCGTCCACGTGGGGGTGATTTCTTTTATTCAGATAACGAGTATGAAATAATGAAGACGGATGTGAAACTCTGTAAACAACTGGGCTGTGATGGTTTAGTGATAGGCATATTGAATGCAGATGGAACCATTGACAAAAAGAGAAATGCCACATTGGTTGAGCTTGCCTATCCCCTTGGCGTTACTTTTCACCGGGCATTCGACAGAACAGCCGATGCTTTTAAAGCAATGGAAGATATCATAGATATCGGTTGCGAACGGATACTCACTTCGGGGCAAAGGCCCAATGCCATGGATGGGGCAGATATGATCGGCCAGTTGATAAAACAGGCAGGCGAACGGATCGTCATTATGCCCGGCAGCGGTGTTCGTTCAGATAATATCATGGAACTGGCAAAAAAAACCGGTGCAACAGAATTTCATACATCGGCAAGAATAAATACCGAAAGCGGGATGTTGTACAGCAATGCTGCAATGCATGAGAATTTAAGATCGGTTTCTGTGGATGCAGATGAAGTAAAAAAGATCATAACCCACCTAAAGGCTTTATAAATGAAGAACTGCTCAATTCTCTTGATCCTGGTCATCTTTTTAATTCCTGTTCATACAACTGCCCAAACCATCTCCATCGAGCTGAACAAAAACTGGCAGTTCAGGGATCCGAAAGAATCGAAATGGTACAGCGCCACGGTTCCCGGAACATTGCATACCGATATGCGGAACATCTTACTTATCCCCGATCCTTATTTCCAGGATAATGAAAGCCAGTTGCAATGGATAGACAAAGAAGACTGGGAGTACAGAACCTATTTTGATGTGGAAAAAAAAATACTCAAAAAGAAAAAGATCGAATTGGTTTTTGACGGATTGGATACCTATGCGGATGTTTACCTCAATGGCAAATTGATCCTGCAGGCAGATAATATGTTCCGTGGCTGGAAGGTGAATGTGGGGCCTCTCCTGAAAAGAGTAAATAACGAATTGCTGATAAAATTCTGGTCGGCACAAAATAAAGCAGACAGCATTGCCAAAGCAAGGTTGCCCCTGGTATTACCCGATAATAACCGGGTGTATGTGCGCAAGGCACAATTCCAGTTTGGCTGGGATTGGGGGCCAAAGTTCACAGGCTGCGGCATCTGGAAAAAAATAAGCCTGCAGGCAACGTCCGATACAGCAACACTGGCTGCAGCGAATGCCCCCCGGGTAACCAACCGGGTAACCTTGGTACAAAAACCAGATGCCACCGGCACATCCTTCTATTTTGAAAAAGACGGCAAACCCCTTTATTGCAAAGGCGCTAACTGGATACCGGCCGATGTTTTTCTTCCCAGGGTTACAAAAGACGATTACCGCAAACTGCTGCTGATGGCCAAAGAAGCAAATATGAACATGCTTCGGGTATGGGGCGGCGGGGTATATGAAGATGACTATTTCTATGATCTCTGCGATTCGCTGGACATCATGGTATGGCAGGACTTTATGTTTGCCGGTGGTATGTATCCTGCCGATGAAGCCTTTCTGAATAATGTGCGGGAAGAAGTAAAATACCAGGTCGAACGTTTGCGCCAGCATCCCTGCATTGTACTGTGGTGCGGCAACAATGAGATCGATGAAGCCTGGAAGAACTGGGGCTGGCAAAAACAATTCAATTTACATGGGAAAGATTCTGCCAAAGTATGGAACGATTACAAGCGCCTGTTTGAAGACAGTTTAAAAAAATGGGTGAATGAGTTTGATGGTACCAGGCCCTATATTTCCACTTCGCCAAAGAATGGCTGGGGACATAAAGAAAGTTTTACCGAAGGCGACAGTCATTACTGGGGGCTTTGGTGGGGACTGGAAGACTGGGAAGTGTTTGAAAAGAAAACAGGCCGTTTCATCAGTGAATACGGTATGCAGGCCATGCCCAACTGGAACACGATCAAAAGTTTTACAGATACCAGCGATCGCTACCTCTACTCGCCCGTTATACAATCGCATCAGAAAGCAACCGATGGGTTTAAAAAAATAAATCATTATCTCAACCGGTATTTTATCGATTCGGCAAAACTCAGCAAACTCTCTTTGGAAAAATATTCATACCTCACCCAATGCCTGCAGTTTTATGTTTTACGAAACAGCATTGCCATTCACCGCAGCAAGTACCCCACAAATATGGGTACCCTGCTCTGGCAACTGAACGATTGCTGGCCGGTGGCAAGCTGGAGCATTACCGATTACAGTCGCCAGCCCAAAGCGGCATGGTATGCTGTAAAGGAATCGTACCGGGATGATGCCATGCCGGCACAGGAAGCCCTTAAACCAAAAGAACTAAAACTGCTGAAGCCCGATTATGTGATCACTACTGCCGGCAACAGCCTTAGTATCAGTTGCACCGAAAATGCAAAATATGTTTGTTTGATGTCGGAAGATCCGGAAGTGGTTTTTTCTTCCAATTATTTTGATCTTTACAAAGGTATTGCAGAAAAGATCACTGCCAATAAAACACTTGATCTGAAAAAGATCAAAGTGATCTCGTTGTATGATGTGCTGTATCGTTGATATGGAACGTCATGGCGGGGGCACGACGAAGGCCTCAGCATTTTATCCTTAGTCAAAATTTATGAAACAACTATTCATCGTTTTATTGATCTTAACCAGCGGCCACCCCGGGTTTTGCCAGAAACACAGCTTCTCTCTTTCTAAAACTGATTTTTTACTGGACGGCAAGCCCCTGCAGCTCATCAGCGGCGAAATGCACCCGGCCAGGATACCAAAGGAATACTGGCGGCATCGTATACAAATGGCAAAAGCAATGGGTTGCAATACCATTGCTGCCTATATCTTCTGGAATTACCACGAAGAAAAAGAAGGACTCTTTGATTTTAAAACAGCAAACAGAGACATCGGGGAGTTCATCCGTATTTGCCAGCAGGAAAAAATGTGGGTGCTGCTGCGGCCCGGTCCCTATGTTTGTGCCGAGTGGGATTTTGGCGGACTGCCCACTTATCTTTTAAAATATCCCGACATTAAGATAAGATGTATGGATAAAAGATACATGGCAGCCACAGAAAGATATATCAGCAGGCTTGCCAAAGAAGTGGTTTCGTTGCAATGCGTAAACGGCGGTCCCATATTAATGGTACAGGTGGAGAATGAATACGGCAGTTATGGCAACGATAAAAATTATTTAGAAGCATTACGGAAGCTATGGCTGAAGAACGGGATAAAAGTTCCTTTCTATACTGCCGACGGCCCTACTGCTTTTATGCTGGAAGCAGGGCATATCAAAGGAACGGCCATTGGATTAGACAGCGGCGGCAGTGACGCCGATTTTGAACAGGCAAAGAAGGCAGACCCCGATGTTCCTTCCTTCAGCAGCGAAACATACCCCGGCTGGTTAACGCATTGGTTTGAGAAATGGCAACGGCCCGATACAAACAGCCTGAAAAATGAAGTGGAATATCTTTTAAAGAATAAGCGATCATTGAATTTCTATGTGATCCACGGCGGAACTAATTTTGGTTTTACTGCCGGCGCCAATGCCTTCTCTCCCACGCAGTACCAACCCGATATTACCAGTTACGATTACGATGCCCCCATCAATGAACAGGGAAACGCAACGCCAAAGTATTTCATGCTGCGTAATATGATCGCAAAATATGCTGACCATAAAATTCCGGATATACCGCCGTCCATTCCCGCAATCGATATCCCTTCGATAGAAATGAAATACAGTGGTTCGATCTGGGATCATCTTCCACCACCCATCATCAGTGCGCAACCCTTACCCATGGAAGCGCTTGGACAGAACCAGGGATTGATGTTATACCGAACTAAACTGGTGGGCCATAAAAGCGGTAAGCTTAAAATATGGGAGCCGCATGATTATGCATTAATATTTCTGAACGGTAAATTCATTGATACTGTTTACCGCGATGGCGGCAACTGGACGGTTGATCTGCCCAAAACCGATGTGGCTGATCCGGTATTGGATATCTTAGTAGAGGGAATGGGCCATATCAACTTTGCCCAGTTCATGATCGACCGGAAAGGAATCACAGAACGGGTTACACTGAATGGGATGACGCTGATGAACTGGGAGATGTATCGCATGCCGATGGCGGATATCCGCCAGGCAGTGACAGATAGTAAATCCCCTAATAACGGTCCGGCGGATAAGAAAGGCTTCTTCTTCAAAGGAAATTTTTCGTTGGCACAAACAGGCGATACCTATTTCACCCTGGGTTCTTACAGCAAAGGAATGGTTTATGTGAATGGTCACAACCTTGGCCGGCACTGGAATGTGGGGCCTCAACAACGATTGTATTGCCCGGCAGGCTGGTTAAAGAAAGGTAACAATGAAATAATTGTATTCGACCTGTTACAAACAGAAGCAAAACCTATTTTAGCATTTAAAACACCGGAATAATATGAAACCATTATTGGGAATTCTTTTGTTGCTCCACCTGAATACAGCCTTTGCACAAACAGCAGAGAATATCATCATCATCACCACCGATGGTTTTCGCTGGCAGGAAGTTTTTGGTGGTATGGACAGCGCCCTTGCCAACAACAAACAATTCAATCAATACGACAGCGGCGGCATTTATAAAAAGTACTGGTCGGGCAATGCAGAAACTAGAAGAAGAAAACTGATGCCATTCCTTTGGAGTACCATGCAGGCAAACGGGCAGATATATGGCAACCGGAAATTTGATAACAAGGTAAGCAATGCAAACCCTTACTGGTTCTCTTACCCGGGCTACAGCGAGATCTTCACCGGCTACCCCGATACAGCGGTGAACAGCAATTCCTACCCGCCCAATCCACATACAACCCTGCTGGAGTTCTTAAACAACCAGCCGAAATATAAAGGCAAGGTTGCCGCCTTCGGCGCCTGGGATGCATTTGACCGTATACTGAATGAAGGAAGAAGTAAGATACCCGTATACTCCGCTTTTGATAAACCGGGTGGAGAGAGCCCTACCGCAAATGAAAAACTGATCTCTGCATTATCGCATGATTCATATAAACCGTTTGGAGAAGAAGAATGCCTGGATGTGTTCACCCATTACGCAGCGATGAATTACCTGCAGACCAAGAAGCCAAAAGTACTGTACATTTCCTACGGCGAAACAGACGAATGGGCGCACAGTGGCCGGTATAAAGATTACCTGAATGCAGCGAACCAGGTAGACAAATGGATACAGGATATCTGGAACTATGTGCAGAGCAATCCTTTCTATAAAAACAAGACAGCTCTTTTTATTACCGTTGATCACGGGCGTGGCGACGCTGTGAAAGAAGAATGGAGAGATCATGGCAGCGACATTAAAGATGCGTACCAGATATGGTTTGCAGTTATGGGGCCGGGCATAAAAGCAAAAGGCGAAGTGAAGGCAGCACAACAGTTTTATCAAAAGCAGTTTGCACAAACGATGGCTGCCTTGCTGGGGTTAAGGTTTGTTGCTGAACACCCCATCGGAGAAAAGATAGAGCTTAACCGGGATTGAATTCCATCAGCCGTTGCAGTAAAGTGATTTGATTACCGGCACGTACAAAGTTGTGGCCTTCGTATTTGGCACCGTAATAGTTGTCGTTGTTGATATGATCTGTGAGAAAGCGAAGCGCCTGCATATAGATCATGAATATTCCGGCGAAGTGAAAATAGTTTTTCTCCGGAAAAGTCAACTCCGCTCCCATTTCCGAAAGATAACCGTCTTCAATGGCTTTGTAAATTTCCTTTCTCACCCTGATCTTTGTGAAGTCACTTTCCTCCTCACTTACCGGCGAAAGATAGGTACGCATCATATCGCCCACATCGCTGATAAAGTAGCCCGGCATAACCGTATCCAGGTCTATCACACAAAGCCCTTTACCTGTTTCATCAAATAGCACATTGCTGATCTTGGTATCGTGGTGAATGCAGCGAAATTTCAGGTTCTGCCTGCTTTCTTCAAACGCATCAACGATATTTCTATTGGTTTTAATGAAACTGATCAATGCTGCTGATCCTTTTATCCTGGCTGCATTCCCGTTTACCAATGCTTCTTCAAACTGCAGGTACCGAAGTGAAAGATTGTGAAAATCGGGCAGTGTGATGTTTAACCGGCCAGCTTCAAAATCAGATAAGAGCCTGGTGAATTTTCCAAACTGCTTTGCTGCTTCATAGGCCTGTTCAGCATTTTGAACTACATCAATGGTATGCGAGCCTTCCACAAAAGAGAAGAGACGGAAATAACCATCGATGGTTTTTACGAGGTTATCTCCATTGGGTGTTTGTAACGGTGCAGGAAATAAATACGCCGGGGAATTTTCCTTTAGATATTTTGCCAGTAACTGAAGGTTGTCAGCAATAGCCGACGGCGATCTGAAAACCTGCTGGTTTATCTTTTGCAGTACATATTTCTTTGCCTGCCATTCTACCAGCCAGGTGGTATTGATAAGCCCGTTCCCCAATGGGATAACAGAACAACTGCTTCCTGAAAAACCATATTCCTTTAAAACTTCCTGCATAAGAGCTAAATTCGTACAATTCGTGTAATTCGTGTAATTCGTTTTAATTCGTGAAACTAAGACAAGAAATATTAAAAGAACACTCTAAGGCCCAGTGTACAAAAATTGTAAACTGGGTGGGCGGCAGCCAGCAACGCTTTGATGAACTGTTCCGCCTGTTCCTGAATGATGAATACCGGGTGGTACAACGGGCAGCCTGGCCGTTGAGCTATTGTGTGATCGCTCATCCTTCCTTCATCAGCAAACACTGGAAACAGCTTCTGGATAATTTAAAGAAACCAAACCTGCATGATTCGGTAAAGCGCAACAGCATACGCCTGATGGAAGATATAGATATCCCGGAAAAATTTCACGGGGAGGTGATGAATATTTGTTTTGGGTACTTAGAGTCACCTGCCGAACCATTGGCGGTAAAAGTTTTTTCGATGAGTGTGTTGGCTAAACTGGCAAAAGAATACCCGGAAATTAAAACGGAACTGAAACTGATCATTGAAGACCAGTTGCCGCATCAAACAGCGGGTTTTAAAAGCAGGGCGAAGAAGATACTGAAAGAGTTTGCCCGGGGTTAGTTTACCTTTTCTCTCTGTAAAATTCCTTAAAGATCAGCCGCAGGTTCTGATCATACGTGAAGTAATTATACAGCCAGTTGCAGAAAACAAAGAAGCGGTTTTTCACCCCCAGGATCAGCATCAGGTGCAGGCCCATCCAGATCATCCAGGCAAAAAGACCACCGAAATGTAACTTAGGCTTTGGCATATCCACTACAGCCAGGTTCCTTCCTACCGTAGCCATACTTCCTTTATCGTTGTAAACAAATTCTTCAAATTGAAGCGTTCCGCTCTTCATCTCCACCCTTCTCAGATTCTTTGCGATCATATCGGCCATTTGCATGGCAACGGGCGCCACTTGTGGGTGACCATTGGGCCAGGTTGGTTCTTCCATATATGCCACATCGCCGATGGCATAAACATTTTCAAAACCATTCACCTGGCAATACCTGTTCACTTTTATGCGGTTGCCTCTTGCAACCAGGTCTTTGCTGATGCCTTCAGGAACATTGCCCTTGATACCGGCGGCCCAGATGACCATGGATGTTTCGATCGCTTCGCCATTTTGCAAGTGAACTGTTTTGCCATCATATTCTTTCAGCAGGCTGTTGGTTAAAACAGTCACGCCCAACTTTTCAAGATAAGCCCGGGATTGAGCGCTCGACTTTTCACTCATTGTTCCCAGGGTTTTTCCGGTGCCTTCCAGCAGGTATATTCTCATTTTTGAAAAATCCAGTTCGGGGTAATCCTTCGGCAATACAAAACGTTTCATATCGGCAATAGCTCCGCTCAGTTCCACGCCGGTTGGTCCCGCCCCTACCACCACTATATTCATCAGGCGTTGTAATTCTACATCAGACCTTACATGCAAGGCGTCTTCAAAATTATGCAGCAGGCGATGCCGTAGTTGCAGCGCCTCTACCGTACTCTTCATCGAGAATGCATTTTCTTTCAGTATTTCATTGCCAAAGAAATTGGTATCAGCGCCGGTGGCAATCACCAGGGCATCAAAATCAAATGCACCAATATCGGTGATGACTTTTTTACCGGCAGCATTTATCTCCTGTACTTCCGCCATGCGAAACCGGACGTTCCTGCTTTTTTGAAAAACCTTGCGCAAAGGAAACGAGATATTACTGGCATCCAAGCCGGCCGTGGCTACCTGGTAAAATAAAGGTTGAAACTGGTGGTAATTAAAACGGTCTATCAGGGTAATGTCAAAACCCGG
Organism: Ferruginibacter sp.; assembly: GCA_035355815.1. Classification (GTDB taxonomy): domain Bacteria; phylum Bacteroidota; class Bacteroidia; order Chitinophagales; family Chitinophagaceae; genus Ferruginibacter. Next base: position 11,697 of record DAOQRQ010000042.1, read on the forward strand.
CTTATTGCTGAGTTTGCGTGCCAGCCTCAGTCCCCCAAAGCCGCCACCGATTATTACGAGTTTCATGAGTTGTTATTTACCTCACAAAGATATGATATTTTCAATAATTTTTGAAAATTTAATAACCTATATTTTGAGAATCAATTGTGGCTGGTGAACCAGAGTCGCCAAACCACAATGATCTTTGGTCAGCCACGAATAGCACGAATACTCACTAATAAAAACATTCGTGCAATTCGTGTGATCAGTAGTCCTGATAATAAAAAGCAGCTTACTTCAGTAAGCTGCTTAAAACAAAAACCGGGGCCGTCAAACCAATGATCTTTAGTCAGCCACGAATGACACAAATACTCACTAATAAAAACATTCGTACCCTTCGTGTAATTAGTGGCCTCAATAATAAAAAAGCAGCTTACTGAAGTAAGCTGCTTAAAACAAAAACTAAACGCATGAAATCTACTTTTTCGAAAAATTGTACCGCAGCAGCACTTCATGGGCATCGGCCCCGTTATCGAAATTGCTGATCGGCGCTATATAGTTATCATAGGCATAACCGAGGGTAAGTTTTTTGCCAATGTTTACACCGGCAGACAACATGAAGCTCTGGTGCGAACGGTAGCCGCCGCCAAACCAGAACAGTTCATTGAATTCAACACGGGCACCTACCTGGTAGGTCAAAGGCGCATTGGGTAAATAAATGAACAGTACATTGGGTGTAATGATGGTGGTTCCATCC
>DAOQRQ010000043.1:0-12385 GCA_035355815.1 Ferruginibacter sp.
ATATTTTATCCAAGGCTTCTCAATTCAATTACACCAATGGCAACAACTAAAAGACAACCGGTTAAAAAGGGAAGCAAAACAACCACGGTTGATGCCATTCATCCTGCAAAAAAATACGAAGAAGAACATTTTATTGATACACAGAAGCCGGTATGGAATTATTCACTGTTCACGGATGAGGACATTAATAATTTTAAGAACGGTACCTTATACAACGGTTACCGGAAATTCGGCAGCCATCAACGTCAGGTACTGGATACCGAAGGGTTTTACTTTGCCGTATGGGCGCCCAATGCCACAAAGGTTTCGGTGGTGGGTAATTTTAATGGCTGGAAAAGGCAATTGCATCCCTTGTTTGTACGGCTTGATAAATCAGGAATATGGGAAGGTTTTATCCCGAATATTAAAAACGGGGAAGCGTATAAATATTATATCAAGGGCTATAAAGGGGTGGAACTGATGAAAGCGGATCCCTATGGCCAGTATGCCGAACTGCGGCCGGCCACTTCTTCCATCAGTTATACATCGGAACATAAGTGGAACGATGCAGGCTGGATGAAAAAACGAAAGAAGAACAATGCACTGGATGCAGCCTGGAGTGTTTATGAAGTGCACCTCGGAAGCTGGCAGCGTCCCATACCAACCGATGAAGAAAGTTTCAACACGTATATACAACTGGTAGAACACCTGGTTCCTTATGTAAAGAATATGGGCTTTACACACGTGGAGTTAATGCCGGTGATGGAATTTCCTTTTGATGGAAGCTGGGGTTACCAGGGCACCGGGTATTTTGCAGCTACCTCCCGCTTTGGAACACCGGATGAATTCCGGCAACTGATCGATGCGTTTCACCAGGCCGGTATTGGGGTTATTCTCGATTGGGTACCCTCTCATTTTCCTTACGATGCACATGGCCTGTTCATGTTTGATGGTACGCATACCTATGAGTATGGCGATATGCGCAAAGGCTACCACCAGGACTGGAACAGTTACATCTTTAATTATAAACGGGCCGAAGTAAGATCATTTCTCATCAGCAGCGCCCGGTTCTGGCTTGATGAATTTCATATCGACGGCCTGCGGGTGGATGCAGTGAATTCCATCCTTCGCCTTGATTATTCAAGAAAGGAGGGCGAATGGGAACCCAACGAATTCGGCGGCAATGGAAACCTGGAAGCCATTGAATTTATAAAACAATTCAACGAAACCGTTTACCGTGATTTTCCGGATGTACAAACCATTGCCGAAGAAGCGTCAGACTGGCCGCAGGTTTCGCACCCCACCACGCAGGGCGGACTTGGCTTTGGTATGAAGTGGATGATGGGCTGGATGCATGATACGCTGGATTATTTTAAAATGGACCCGCTGATGCGCCAGTTTCACCAGGACAAATTCTCCTTCAGCATCATGTACTACTATGATGAGAATTTCATGCTTCCTTTCAGTCATGATGAAGTGGTGCATGGCAAAAGCCCCATGGTTTATAAAATGCCGGGCGATGAATGGCAGAAGTTCGCTAACCTGCGCTTATTGTATACATACATGTTCACACACCCGGGCGCCAAACTTCTCTTCATGGGTAATGAGTTTGCCCAAACAACGGAGTGGAATTATAAAACAGAGCTGAACTGGCCTTTGCTGCAATTTGACTGCCATAAAATGATGCAGGAATGTGTGCGAGACCTCAACTTTCTTTATAAGGATGAACCCGCCCTGCATAAACTTCAATTTGATCCAAAAGGTTTTGAATGGATCGACCTGGATCATCGGCCCGAATCGGTGATGGCGTACATGCGTAAAGGCCGTAACCGCAAAGACGATATGCTGGTGATACTGAATATGACACCCGTGGTGCGGCACAACTGGAAATTCAGGGTAAAGGGGAAAAAAGACTGGAAAGAGGTATTTAACAGCGACAGTAAAAAGTACTGGGGTACCGGTAATGTGTTCAATCCTTCACCCAAAGTAAAATTAATAGACAAAAAGGCCGGTATTTATGAAATAAACCTTCACCTTCCGGCGTTAGGAGGGGTAATATTCAAGTAACCGGAATGATATTTGTGCCTTAAACCATATGAAAAACGTAACCAAACTCTGTTTATTATTTTTCCCCTCTGCTTTGTTTGCCCAGGCGCAGGACAGTTCCAGCTACTATTTTAAAAAAGGAGTTGAAGAAAAAGAAGCCAAACGTTACCAGGTGGCCAGTAAGTATTTTGGGGAAGCCATTCAGTTGAATCCTTCGTACACGGTTGCCTATATGGAGAACGGCTATGCCAATTTAGAGATGCGCAAGATAGACGAGGCCAAACAGAATTTTACACGTGCTTATGATTTAGATCCTACCAATGAAGCCGCCCTGAAAGAACTGGTGGAACTGAACTATAATTACCGTCATTTTCAAAAAGCCATCGACCTGGCGCAGAAATGCAAGAGCTGTCCCAATGCCGACCGGATAGTGGCTATGTCGCACTACCAGCTGGAAGATTATCCAAAAGCAGAAAAGAAACTGCTGGCCCTGCTTGAAAAAGATCCCAATGATGCAGAACTTACTTACCTCGCCGGCAGGAATTATATGGAGATGGGAATGGAAGATAAGGCGATACCGTATTACGAAAAAGCCGTTCAGTTAGACGAACATCGCAGCAACTGGTTTTTTGAGCTTGGGCTGCTGTACTACAACAACAATAATTTTAAAAATGCCGTAGTGGCTTTTAATAAAGCCAGCGAAAAAGGTTTTGTACAAAGCAACGACTTTAACGAGAACCTGGGCTTTGCATACCTGTATAGCGGCGAATACGAAAAAGGTGAGAAGCTGCTGCTGGAAATTTATGAACGCCGCCCGGGCGATAAGGATATTCTGCGTGATATGGCCCAGGCTTATTACGACGCTAAGAAATACGATAAGTCACTGGAAATTTGCCAGAAGTTGTTAGAAATAGATAAGAATGACGGAAGAGCCTTATACCAGGCAGGCATGTGTTTTCAAAGGAAGGGGCAGGTGAGCCGTGGCCAACAGATGTGCGACCGGGCCATTGAGTTAGACCCTACACTGAATAGATTACGCCAGAAAAAAATGACTGCAGGATTATAAAAGATTATACCACCGCTTTTGCGATTGATGTTTAGTTTGTAGCCGGGAGGAAGCTCCCGGTTTTTTATGCAAAAAAATTGCCCGGTTTTTGTCCGGGCAATTGAATGAATATAGTTCTCAAGCTTAAAACTCTACACGGTAGCTCACCGTTGGAAAGATGCCTGTTTGATTGACCTTTCTTACTTTTTGACGGTCACGGTCATAGTATGAATAGAATTCATTTTTATGATTGCTGATGTTCTGGATATCAAATAATAAAGTTTGGGTGATCCGCTTACTGTTTATTTTATAAGAGAACCCGATATCGAAACGATAATAAGGCGATCCTTTCAATGTGTAATACCGGTCTTTTACATACACCGCATCGCCTTTTTGCTTTGACTTTTCCACGTCGATGGGAGAGTCACGCAGTGAACCGCTGGCAACAATTTTTGCATTCACGCCCAGCAGTTGGTTTTTCTTAGGCTTCCATTCTTTACCTGCCACCAGGTTAAACTGGTAATCCCTCGCATACCTTGTATTGAATTCTTTGCCGCTGTATGTTGTATAGGCAGACCTGAAAACAGAACTTGCAAAGAGAAAATAAAAATTATTGGCGAAAGGCTTTTCCAGGCTCAGGTCGATACCATAGTTCTTTCCTTTGCCTTTGCTCACTAAGGCAGAATCAACACTCACCAATCCATATACATCACTGGCATTCAGCATAGAGAAATAACTCTCTTTGTCTTTCTCCACAGGAACTTTATAAAGATGCTGGTAATATGCTTCTGCTTTTAAACGGATATTTTTGAAAATGATGCGGTCGTATGCAAGAACAAGATGGGCGGCTCTCACTAGATCCAGCGATTTGTTGATGTTGCCCGCATTAGCTGATGCATCGGTATTTTTAAAATAGTAGGTAGACAGGTGTTCCGGTTTGCTGTGCAGTCCGCCGGAAATAGTAAGCGATTGGCCCGGCTTCACCTGGTACGAAACAGAAGCACGGGGTTCCAGGCTCTTGCTGTCATTCAAGTCAAAGAAGGAACCATGTAATCCTGTATTTACGGTCCATTTGTTGTTTAGGCGCCATTTCCATTGGGCATGGGCCTGGTAGTACATGGCATTGCCTTTTCCGTTGATGAAACTTTTCCAGAAGCCATCTGTTTCATCATAGTATTCGCTGTTATAATCAAATCCAAGCCGGCTGGCAATGATGCCGGCACGCAGCAGGTGCTTTGTGTTGAGTTTGTTATTGTATAACACACTTGCCCGGTAAGCGCTGTTGATGAATTTGGTTCGCACAATATCCACCTGGGAATAATTATCTGCCGGGTTCAGGGTATCGGTTTTTAAATTGTACCGGTCGCCGGTAACACTGAGTGTGGTCTTCAGGTACGAATTGGGCGTAAGGAAATACTGGTGAGATAAACCGATCACGCCGAGCTTTCCTTTTCCGTTATAATTCACATTCTCGTTGTCCTCATCCCATTTTGTTTTATCCTTCACTACATCACGTTCTGCTTTATTGGTACCGCCGATGCCAAACAGGGAGAAGGTGCCGGCTTTCCTGGCAGGAAAATTCAGTTTGAAAGAAAGGTCCTGGTACTCCGGTACCACACCTCCATCAAGGTCAAGAAAACCTTTTAACAGTGCCAGGGTGGAGTACCGGTAATTGAAAAGATAGGATGCCTTGCTTTTCTTTGAGAAAGGACCTTCTGCGGATGCTTCAATGCCTAAAGCGCCGATAGAGAACGAACGTTCCATCTTATCCTTGTTCCCGTTGCGGAAGTTGAGGTCGAATGCACCGGATAGTGCGTTGCCGAATTCGGCAGGGAAAGCGCCTGTATAAAAATCGCTGTTGCCCAGCATACTGCTGCTGAGCATGCTGATGGCGCCGCCCGATGATCCCAATCCGCCAAAGTGATTGGGACTGGGGATCTCAATACCTTCCAGGCGCCACAATACACCCTTGGGCGAATTGCCCCTTACCACGATGGAATTATCCATATCGCCGTTACTGCTTACCCCGGCAAAGTTTTGTGCCATACGGCCCGGGTCAGAAACAGAAGCGGCATATCGCCTCGTATCTTCTACCGAAAATGAACGGGCGCTCGCCGAGGCAAATTCATTGGTGGCTTTGAGTTTATTTTTACGGGTGGAAATTTTTACTTCATCCAATACCCTGATCTTTTCGGTGAGAGTAACATTAAGGAATATTTCTTTCCCGGAACTGACCAGTACTTCCGGAACGATCTTCTGATCATAGCCCATCAGGGTTATGAGAAGGGTTTGCCTTCCTATCGGAATATTCGTGATGGTAAAATTTCCAAGTGAATCCGTAACCGTGCCTTTGTTGATGCCGTTGATTGTTACTGTGGCTTCCGGTAATGGCTTTTTAGATTCAGCATCGATGACTGTTCCTTTGATCGACTGGGTGAATGTACTGTTTTGGGCTTTTAGGGTCATACAGGTACAGGTAAGTACAAGGACCGTGGCCCAGAATAATTTTGTGTTCATGGCTGTTGTTTTTAGTTGGGTTGAATTAATGCTTCAAAACCGGTGCGAAATTATTGAGCGGGATCGTACAGGGATGATCAGGTTTGTATGAATTGTTGTACAGACAGAATGAAATGTATTTTGCAGCCGGGAGGAAGCTCCGGTTTTTTTTTATTGCCTGCTAATAAACGGGCCTGATCATTATAGTGTCGGTATAGATCTCAACCTCTATGTACTTTTCCATTACATTCCCATTTGAGAAATACCCGAACGGCAGAAACCTTTTTGCCAGGCCTTGTTTAAATGAAATAAAATAGGCGCCGTCGGAAGACTGGTGACTTATATCGCAAACATATTGCTGCGTTTGCCCTGGTTTCAGCGAGATGTACTTTTCCTTTTCACTGGAATTGGGATCAATCAACAGGGAATCCAGGAGCAGGGTTGTTTTATTTGTGACCGTGAATTTTGCTTTCTGGTTGATACAAGAAGCCAGGGAAAAAATTAGAATAAATCCTGCTGTTATTTTTTTCATAATAACCGGTCTTATAGAAAATAGTTTTGGGCAGGTTTCTCTTTTTTGTGCTGTTTTTTAAATCAGTCATTTCAGCACCGGAATTCAGATCCCGGTTTGTGCCCGGCCCGGATCACATCTTCAGCATCTCTTTCTTCCGCTTGCAGCGTTCTATTGATTTTGAGTAGATATCAATATTGGCATCGTTCAGTGAGGCTATGATGGCTTTTTTATAATACTCCACGGCTTTATCAAACTCACCTTTCATTTCGAAGAGGATGCCAAATTCATTAAAGATCATCGGCTTGTCTACCCCCGGAACGGTAAGCGCCTGGATCAGCAATTGTTCCAGTTCATCCAGTTTGTTCAGCGTAGAAAGCGTGATGGCCAGGTTACCATACACCGGCGTATAGTGCGGCGTAACGGCAATGCATTTGCGGTAAAGTTCTTCCGACTTAGAGTAATCCCGGTACTGGGTCTCATAGATCCAGCCCAGGTGGTTGTATGCCTTTCCATAATCCGGGGCATCGGTAAGTATGGCCTCCAGCTTTTGAATAGCTTCGGGAAAACGTTTCTCCTTGATCAGGTTATCAGCTTCAAAGAAGAGTTCGTCTAAGATGATACGGTTATAATCGCCCATGGTATTGTGTTTGAGTTTGGCAAGATAATAAAGTTTTGAAATGGATACTACCGGACCTTGTTTTTAATTCTTTCGCAAAAACACCTCCGCCATCATACACCTGGCGCTGCCGCCGCCGGCCGTTTCAATCGTATCCAAAGGAGAGTGGATAATGCGGTTATGCTTTTCCAGTGTTTCGATTTGTGAAGTAGTAAGAGAAGCATACGCCTGCGAAGACATCACTAATAACAATTCACCCTTAACATCACTCACCTGAAGCATATTGCCGGCAAAATGATTCAGCTGATCAAGCGAAATACCAATGATCTCTTTTTTTGTTCTTTGAAAAGAAGCAATAAGTTTTTTTCTTTCTTCTTCCTTGCGGATAGATTCGAGACAGATAACAGCATAATCTTTTCCAATGCACATCATCACATTGGTATGGTAGATATCAATGCCCTTGCTGTCGGTTGCGGTAAATGGTACAGGCGAGTAACCCGTAAGCCTGCAGAATTCATCCACCAGTTTTTGATGGGTTCTCGGAGAAAGGCAGGCATAAGCAATTTTATTTCCCCTGTCAAGTACCATGCTGCCGGTTCCTTCCAGGAAAATATTTCCTGTTTCGTATTTACAAAGGTCAATAATTTCAGAAACAAGGAACCTGTTTTTTATCTCATCGATCACATGCTGCTTTCTTTCCTGCCTGCGGTTGTGTGCAAACATAGGGTAGAGGAATACCCTTCCGTCTTCATGAAAAGATATCCAGTTATTGGGGAAGATGGAATCAGGTGTGGAAGGATGGGGTGTGTCTTCAATCACTGTTACATCTGCTTTATTACTGCGAAGTACTTCTACAAAGGCATCAAATTCCTGTAAAGCTTTTTGCTGCACATTGCCTGTATCTTTCTGAAACGTATTGTTTACCGCTGTTTCGGCATTGAAACCAAAATTAACAGGCCGTATCATCAGCAGTTGGTGGGTGTTCTGCATATCAATGCGGTTTGGCAAAATTCATTTCGCCGGCTTTAACAGCAACGGGCAATGCATTTTCTTTTGGTGGTATGGGGCACTTATAGCCCGCTGAATAAGCGCAATACGGATTGTATGCCTTGTTGAAATCCAGTTGCAAACGATCGTTCTGTATATCCTGTTTGTAAAATTCAAGATAACGGCCGCTGCCATAGCTCTCGTCGCCGGTAGTAAGGTCGGTAAAAGGAACGAACAGGTAATCTTTATACTGCTCTGTCTTCATCAGGTCTTTACCCTGGTAAACAAAAAGCCGGAATTCTTTACCGGCAATAGCGAAACTGAGTTTACCGTACTTGAAATAATGTTTGAGGGTATTGGCCGACGTTTTCATGGTGAAACCGATCGTATCAGTGATCTTTTCAAAACGGCAGTTTACGTTATATGTCTTACTTACGGGAAAAAAGCGGAAATATTTTTTATCATTCTTTTTCACCACTTCGTGTGAGTCAACGTATTTTTTCTGGTAGGCTTTTATTGATTCTGCATAAAAATCTTTTTGAGCAAGCGATGTGTAGCATATACAAACTGCAATAAACAAACAGATTGGCCTCGTCATAGCTTAATCAGGAAAATCAGGTTAATCAAAAAATCAAAGTCCTAGTTCATCATCAGCACATTCACACTACGTTGCAGGATATTAAAAGCGATCTCGGCCATCAGGTTCTCTTTATCCAGTGTGGGGTTCACTTCGGTGATCTCAAAGCAGCAGATCTTGCGGTTCTGCATGAACTTGCTGATCAGGTCTTCCACTTCCCGCTCTTTTAATCCATTGCTCACCGGGGTGCCGGTTCCTCTTGAAATAGAAGAATCAAGGCTGTCCACGTCAAAACTTACATATATATCGGTGCAGTCGCTTAAGTAACGCAGTACTTTGCGGCAAACGTTCTCGGCACCGGTGCGCCGTACTTCCGACGTAGTGATCACTTTCATGCCGTGTTTTTCGATGAGGTGTTTCTCTTCTTTTTCAAAATCACGCAGGGAGATGAATACCACGTCTTCGGGTAAAACCTTTTGCCCGATCTTACCCATGTGCTTCAGTTGTTCCCATTGCTTGAACGTTTTTTCATCCAGGTCGTGCACCTTACATTCTTTATTATCTTCTGCAATGGAAACAGCCAGGGGCATCCCATGCATATTTCCCGATGGGGTGGTGTAGGGGGTATGCAGGTCGGCATGGGCATCGATCCATATCACGCCGAGTTTACTTTTTGGTTTGGCCATTTTTATGCCGGCGATGGTGCCACCGGCATTGCTGTGGTCGCCGCTGATCACCACCGGGAAGAAATGTCCCTTGATGGAATCGCATACCGCCTTGCTTACCCGCTCGTACATGGTAAGTACGCCCTGCATGCGCTTGGCATAGGGCGACTGGATGGGTTCAAACAGGATCCGGTTCTCCACCTCAATTTTTTCAGACGGGAAGTGAACAAAGAAATTACTCATGAAGTCGAGAGCGGCAATTTTAATGGCTTCAATACCCAAACTGGCGCCACGGGTTCCGGCCCCGATCTCGGAGGGTACTTCAATCAGTTTTATATTTTTCATAAAGAAGGCTTCGTTATAGCAGGTTCAAATCTACAACATTCCTTTTTAAGGGATTATTGTATGCGGCCGCCTCTTTTATCCCGTTTTTGGTATGGAGGCTTCTGCAAAGGATTACAAGCCTCTTTATGCAATATCGGCCGCCTTCTTTCGTTACAAAGGCAGGCAATCCCTGAAAACTCAACTGCTTTTACCCCCAAACCCTAAATCATGTTTGTTTGTGCTTGATTTAAATGAAAATGCCCCTGGATTGCAGGGGCGTTTCTATTAAGATTTGTATGGTTTAGAATTGTTCCAGCTTGCTGAAGAAAAAGTCTCCTTCAATTTTTGCATTCTCATTGCTGTCGCTTCCGTGAACGGCATTTTCGCCGATCGATGCTGCATATAATTTGCGGATGGTTCCTTCTGCTGCTTCGGCCGGGTTGGTAGCGCCGATCAGTTTGCGGAAATCTTCCACCGCATTGTCTTTTTCCAGTATGGCTGCGGTAATGGGGCCGCTGCTCATGAAGTCAACCAGTTCGCCATAAAACGGCCTGGCGGCATGTACGGCATAAAATTCTCCGGCTTTTTCCCTGCTTAGTTTGGTCATTTTCATAGCAACAATGCGGAAACCGGCGGCATTGATCATCGATAAGATAGCGCCCGTATTTCCCTTAGCTGTTGCATCGGGTTTGATCATGGTAAATGTTCTGTTGCTCATTTTTTTCTTTTTTGAGCCGCAAAGATAGGCAGTTTGTAGTTTGAGGGTTGAAGTTTTTGGCGCTATTTAGTTAGAAAGCTGTTATAAAACCTCAAACTTCAACCCTCAAACTGAAAACTTTCAATTACATTTGCGCCGCTTTATGCAGCCACTACAAAACTTAAATAGCCAGTTAGCCCAGCCCCGGAACGTGGTGATAACCATGCACCAGAAACCCGATGCAGATGCGATGGGTTCATCACTGGGCCTGTACCATTTTCTCACGCAGTTTGGGCATAACGTAACCGTTATTTCGCCCACCAACTGGGCTTCTTTTTTAAACTGGATGCCCGATTGTAAGAAAGTGCTGGATTATGAAGCGGTGGAACCTAAGGCCAATGCAGCCATTGATGCGGCCGACTGGATATTCTGTCTCGACTTTAATATACTCAGCCGCACCAAACGCATGGAAGAAAAACTGGCGCAGGCAAAAGGCGAACGGATACTGATCGACCATCACCGGGAACCACAGGAGGAAATGTTTGCCTATGGCAACAGCGATACGGGCAAAAGTTCTACGGCCGAAATGGTATACGACTTTATTAAAGCCACGGGTTTTGATGATAAGATAAATGAAGCAGTGGCCGAATGTTTATATGCAGGCGCCATGACCGATACGGGTTCGTTCCGCTTTCCTTCCACCACAGCCAGTGTGCACCGGATGGTGGCTGATCTGAAGGAGAAGGGTTTACAACACAGCCGGGTGCATGAAGAACTGTTTGATAATTTTTTAGAGAACCGTTTCCGTTTTATTGGTCATGTACTGATGAACCGGATGGAGATTTTTTACGAATATAACACGGCGCTGATAGCCATACCGCAGGCCGACCTTATCAAATTCAATATCCGCACCGGAGATACCGAAGGGCTGGTGAATTACCCGCTGAGTATACAGGGCATTAAACTGGCGGCCATCATCATCGACCGGGGCGAAGAACGCAAGAGCTCTTTCCGCAGCAAGGGCGGGTTTGATGTGAATAGTTTTGCCCGTAAATATTTTAACGGCGGCGGACACTTTAATGCAGCGGGAGGGTTTAACAAAGAGCCTTTGGAAGAAGTGGTGACAAAGTTCAAGGCGGCGATGAAAGAAAATGCAGATCAATTAAGCAGTTATCAATTTTAAAAAATAAAAAAACAATGAAACAATTCTTTTACCTGGCTTTTTGTGTGCTGGCACTTGCCGCCTGCACAGGTGGGTTTAAAAAAGGCGACAAAGGCCTGGAGTATAAACTTATTGCCAACGGCAGCGGAAACAAGATCAACTATGGCGATTTCATACAATTGCATATTAAGCAGGTGTACAACGGTACAAAAGATACCGTACTGTACGACAGTCATGAATTCATGCCCCGGATACAGGTATTTGATTCTGTGAATACCCCGATCGAGTATTTTAAAGTAATGCGTAACCTCCGTATCGGCGACAGCCTGGTAATACGCATACTGGCTGATACCGTTTTAAAACGTCTGGGCGAACAGGCTCCTCCTTTCATGAAAAAAGGCAAATACATGTACACGCATGTGAAGCTGATCAACATCTTTAAAACAAGGGAGCAGGCAGATAGCGCCAATAATGCTGAAAAGACGAAAATGAAACCCAACCTGTTTAAAAAACAGATGGAAGAAGTAGAAAAGGAACTGGCAAAGACCAGTAAAGAGCAAATGGCAAAAGATGACAAGATCATTGCCGATTACCTGGCTAAGAATAATATCAAGGCACAAAGAACAAAACTGGGTACTTATGTGGCCATACAAAACGAAGGTACCGGAGATCAGATAAATTTCAACAGCGTGGTTTCTGTAAACTATACCGGTAAAACATTAGACAGTTCTGTGGTATTTGATTCAAATGTTGACCCGGCATTTCAGCACGTAGCACCTTATGAAGTGAAGATATGGGAGATCGGCGGACCCACCAGTGTCATCATCGGCTGGATCGATGCCTTGCAGCAGCTTAAAAATGGTTCAAAAGCAACGGTATATATTCCTTCGGCACTGGCATACGGACCCCAGGGTAATGGCGATAAAATAAAGCCCCATGCAAACCTGATCTTTGATATTGAAGTGAAGGATGCCATGAGTGAAGAAGCCTATAACGCAAAACTAAAGCAGTTACAGGATGAATCAATGCGCAAAATGCAGGAGCAGGAAAAAGCCCGTGTGGACAGCATTCAGAAAGCAATGAAGAAATAAGAAAGAAACATAAATCTGTAAAGCGGCCTGGTAACTCAGGTCGCTTTTTTATATGCACTATACAGCGTAACTGCTTCCTTTGCTTCTTTTACATCATGTACACGTAGTATAGAGGCACCGTGCATTAAAGCGATGGTATTTAAAACCGTGGTGCCATTCAGCGCTTCGGCAGCCGATGTTCCCAGG
>DAOQRQ010000044.1:0-12260 GCA_035355815.1 Ferruginibacter sp.
GGCTTCGTTGCCCAAGCTCCAGAAAATGATAGAAGGATGGTTTTTATCCCGCAATGCCATGCGGCTGATGCGTTCCAGATAAGCACCTGTCCATTTTGCATCATGACTTAATTTCCCTCCCAACCCGTGTGTTTCCAGGTTGGCTTCATCAATGACCATGATACCAAATTCATCGCAAAGATCAAGCAGGTAGGGATCGCTTGGATAATGACTGAGCCGGATACAATTAAAATTAAATTGTTTGATGGTAGTTACATCCTGCAGAATATCCGCTCTTGATAATGCCTTGCCCCTGACAGGATGATGATCGGGACGATTAACACCATACAAATAAGTGAGCTTGCCATTGATGAGTAATTTGCTGTCGCTTTTTCGAAATTCAATGGACCGAAAGCCGAGCCTGCATGTTTTTACCTCGAGGATATTTCCAACACTGTCTTCTAAACTCAACAACAGCTTATACAAATAGGGTTCTTCGGCACTCCATTTCTTTGGATCGCTTACCGCTGTTTCCAGCAAACCAAATTTCACCTGGTCGAGCCGGGGATGAATTTCATTGATGACCTGGTCAACTGATCTTTCCAATGGTTTTTCCAAAACCGGCTTATCAGCGGCATCGTATAATTGCACTTTAAGTTTATAACCGGGTACTTCTTTGCCGGTGAGATTTTCTATTCGTGGGCGAATGCTTAGCGTAGCATCTTTGTATCCCTTATCTAATTTTGTTTGATAAAAGAAGTCGGCAATACGCAATGTGGGTTCGGCCATTAAATACACTTCCCGGTGAATACCGCTTAATCGCCACTGGTCCTGGTCTTCCAGGAAACTACCATCGCTCCAGCGGATCACCCAAACGGAAATAATATTTTCGCCATCCTGTAAGTATGGTGTGATATTAAATTCACTGGGCAGAAAACTATCTTCGGCATAACCTGCAAATTTTCCATTTATCCATAATTTGTATGCTGAACTGACTCCTCCAAAGTGGAGTGTAATATTTTTATTCTTCCAGTCTGCAGGAATGCTGAATGAACGTTGATAACAGCCTACCCCGTTATAATCTTTGGGCACATAAGGCGGATTAACCGGGCGGAAGGGATATACAGCACTTTTATAAATAGGTTTGTCGTAACCCTGCATCTCCCAATTGGAAGGCACGGGTATTTTTTTCCACCCACTCACTTTATTTTTATAAAAATCTTTGGGTTCATCACCGGGTTTTAATGCAAAGGAAAAATCCCAGTCGCCGTTCAGAGAAAGATACCTGCCGCTTTTCTCCCTGTCGTTTTTTAAAGCTTCATTCACTGTTGCATAAGAATAAGTTGTTACTCTTGAAGCATCCCGGTTAATGCCGCTGATAGCTGGATCTTCGTAAGGCTCGGTATTGTAGATTGATGGAGCATTGGGAATCGCTGCCGGGGTTTTATCTACCAATTGAGCATGGGATTGAACCACAAAGACACAAAGGCACAAAGTTGCACAAAGCTTAGTGACGCTGCTTGACGAATAACGAACCGGACGTACAAGAGTCCCGAAATGATCGGGATGTTCCATGCGACGCAACGATGATGATTGTAGTACAAATGCCCGTACCATAAAATTATTTTTTTTCATCCTTCACAGGTTTTCTTCTCCAGTAATTTGCTAATATACTGCCGCTGATATTCATCCACGGACTAAATACAGCCGCAGCCAGGCCCACTGTACCCAGTTTGCCCATGCTGCCTGCAATGCCGCTGGCCATGCCGCCATTCTGCAATCCCACTTCAAATGCAATGGTGCGGCTTGAATTTACATCCATACCAAACAAACGGCTTAGCCAGTAGCCAAAAAGATATCCTGCCGCATTATGGATCACCGATGCAATGAACAACAAGATACCCACTTTCATCAGGTTATCTCTTCCGGCGGCCGTGGTAACGGTTGTAAAATAGATGATACCGAACATAGAGATCAGCGGCATGATCTTATCAAGCGATGGAAACTTTTTGTGCAACACATTGTACAAGAGCCCTGCAATGACGGCTCCGGCAAAAAAGCCGGATAAATTAACCGACTGTAACAGCGATGGTTCGGTGATATTTCTTTGCAACACCATTACGGCAATTATCCATGCGGCTGATAGTATGGCAAGCACATATACTTTCCTTTTCTGCCGGGCTGTTGCTCTTTTTAAAAAATCATGGAGCAGCGCTGCACCGATCGGTACCAATACGATCTTAACGATCTCCAGCATCATGTCAACAAAATTTATTTTTATTAATGTGCCCGCAAATGTTTTCATTAATAGTGGCGTTAGCAAAGGTGCCGCCAATGTTGCCATGGCCGTTACGATCACGCTCAGCACCAGGTTTGCCCTGGCCAGGTATACCATTACATTACTGGCCAGCCCGCTGCTGCAACTGCCTATCAAAATGATGCCCGCAGCTATCTCGGGTTCAAAACTAAATACATTGATGAGCAGTAATCCCATCAGCGGCATGATGGAGAAATGGCAGAAGAGTCCCACTAAAACGCCTTTACCTGTTGATGCCAGTCCGCTGAAATCCTTTAAGCTCATGTGTGTACCCATACCAAACATAACCAACTGAATGATGACGAGTATTAAAGTTTTGTCCCTGAGATTTACGCCGCCCCAGCTTTTAAATGCTTCGGGGAAAAGCATACCGGCTGCCACTGCACTGATGATCCAGGCGGTGTATTGATAACCTTTTAGTGAAGGCACTGCGGCTAATCCTATGGCCAGGCTGATTGCAGCGACTAATGCAAAAGGTTTGTATACTAATGATTGCTGCATAACAACAGCAATTATTACTACAATGGCAAATAATGCGGCTACGTATAAAAAATATTTCTTCATATTATCTCTCACTGATTTCTCAGATTTGCACAGATAAATACATCTGTGTTAATCCTGGGCATCTGTGAGCAAAGTTTTTACATATTCAATCGCAATTGCCGGGCTTGCCAGGATCGGAATCTTTTTATCCGCTTCATCCAATGCGTCCACCACCCTGCCCATGGATGCCTGGGCCAACACAATTACATCCACTTCGTTAACCAGTTGCTTTAATGCATCGCCTACTCTTTTATCGTGCGTAGCAGCATCACCGCTCATGAGTGCATCAAAAGCTCCTTCGCACAAAACAGCCTTCAGTTCAATTTCTTTCCCCGCAACAATGGCTCTTCGTCTTACCAGGTCGCTTGTTGGCTCAAGGGTTGTTGATAAGGTAGCGATCACGCCGATTCGCTTCCCGGTTTGTACTGCTTTATCTGCCATCGGTTGATCTACCCGTAATACCGGAACACCTGTCAATGCAGCAGCAGCCTCCACTGCCGGGCCTATTGACGAACAGGTGTATAAAATAAAATCAGCGCCGGCTTCTTCTGCAGATGCTGCATAGTTCACTACACGTTTTGATGTGGATGGGGTTAACCCGCCGCAGGCAATGGTGTTTTTTATCAGGCTGTCATCTACAATATTGAACACTTTTACGTTGGGCAAATACCTGCTGCACAGTTCTGCAAATACCGGAACCAGCGTGGCTGATGTATGAATGAGTCCTAACGTTTTGCCCTTGACAACTAAAGGAGGATCTTGTACTTTATTATTTGACATATTTTTTTGTTTCTATTTTTTTTCCGGCTTTATTACTACTATCAGCTTCATTGGCGTCATACACTTGCCGATGTTAAATCGGCATCCCGAATTCATTCGGGACTTGTACCATATACCTTTACTGAAGTTTTATCAAAGCGCTTATTGAGACCATAAAGCCTTAGTGAATCTTTGTGTTTTCGTGACTTAGTGGTTCAACCCCGCCATTCAACAACAACTCAAAATAATTTTCACTCCCAACCTGCCCGCCTTTAAAATTCACTCCCAATCCGTTCATACTTTCATTTTTTGAAATCACTTTACACAATGGCGCTCCCATAACCACCGGCGCAGTCATCTCTACTGCTTCAATATCCATTGCACGGGCGGCATAGCTGCTGGTATCGCCTCCCGCAATTACAATACGTTTCACCAATGCATTTTCTGCAGCAGCTTTTGCAATACGCCCCAAGGCCGTTCCTAATTTCTCAGAAGGTAAATTCGCTGTTTGTTTTTTTCCTGTATGAACAATCACATTTTTTTGGTGATTCAATAATTCATTTACCTTACTCATTACAACTTCACCGGTTGTTTCATCATTGCAGATCTGCACAGCATCCATGATCACTTCTTCAAAACCGATCGCTTTTGCATAAGCTATCTGCATTGCGGTAACCGGCGAGCAGCTTCCTGAAACTACCAGTAAAGGGTTTGCTTTCCCGGCATGTTCCCATGCCGTAGCCGGCATTAAAACCTGCTTATGATTCCAGTATGTTCCTAATGCCATTTCAACCGATGAACCGCCAACAGAAAATAATACCCCGTTTTTATCAGCCTGCATTTCCATCCATGCCGCTGCCCTTACTAAATGGACTTCATTCAATGCATCTATTACTACTGCTTCATCAGCGCTGCTGATCTCATCAACCGGCTTTTTCAATTCCATGATATCTATCAACCCGATCTTCTTATTGGTTTGCCTGCCAAGATGTAATCGCAGATCACTTTCATTGGCGGGTGTTACCGGATGCTTGCTCATGGAAGGATGCCTGTCTAAACGATAAACTTTTCCTTCGCCGCCGGTGCCCATTTTTGCAAACAGGTTTCCAAATACGCAGTAGCGGCCCAATGCCGGCATGCCGCCCAGTACCGGGATCGTTTTATTTTTAAATACTGTTGCCCCGCAATCGATCGCTTTGCCAATGCTGCCAATAGTTGCAGATGAATCGAACGTAGAGCAAACCTTGTAATGCACATGCCTGGCTCCTGTTTCTTTTATCTTTTCAAATGCTGGCAACAATATATTTTCCATTTCTGCAGCCGGTAAGGAACGGGTTTTACCGGCTACCCCATAAGCATCCAGGTGAGGATACTGTTTTAATTGCTCAGTAGTTGGTGGTTCAATGAACAACATTGCTTTTGCACCGGCTCTGCAAATAAATTCCAGTGCATCGGTGCTGCCGGTAAAATCATCTCCGTAAAAAGCCAATAATATTTTTTTATTTCCTGCCAAACTTCTCAACTGATTTTTTAAACTCGGGATATTGCTTTGCTGCATCTTCCAAACTCATTCCATCCACCGCAGCTTTCCATGCCTGCTGCAAGGCTGTTACACCAGCCGCTGCTCCCATCGGGTGCGCCATGATGCCGCCACCGGCCATGTACAGCAGGTCGACTGTTTTTGTACGACGATAGGTTTCAAAAGCCTGGCCGCCCCACTGGCCGGATGAAACAACGGGCAGTACGGTTTTATGATGATACATTGGTGCAAGACAGGCTTCTATCGAACTCACCACACTGTCATCTGTTTCCCAGAATTTATTTTGAATGCCATTCACATGCAATTGATCAACACCTGCTAACCGCCATATTTTTTGATACGCCCTGAAATCAATGCCCAGCAAAGGATGCCTGGTTAACATACCCCAGCCATTGCGGTGGCCGTGAACAGCCAGTTGATTCTGATCACAGATCTTCTTTGTTGCAGACAAGCCCACACTGTTGATGCTGATCATGGCGCAAGTGCCGCCGTTGCTCATGATCTTTTCGTAGCGCCGCAGCATTTCATCAATTTCGCCGCTGAGGTTAAAGGCGAACATTACTTTCTTACCGGTTTTATCAGCATGCGCATTAATTACTTTCATCACGGCATTAACCCGGTCGTTAAAATCAGAGTTGGCTGATGCCGACAACAGTTCATCATCTTTTATAAAATCAATACCGGCTTCTGCCAGTGTTTTTACAATGGCCGCTGTTGGTTGAACGGATAATCCAATGCTTGGTTTTATGATAGTACCGATCAATGGCCTGTCATTTACACCTGTTAACCTTCTGCATCCTTCAATACCAAATGCCGGGCCTTTATAATGATCGCCAAACGATGCAGGCAGTTCGATGTCCATCAGTTTTAGCCCCGTGAATTGTTTGATCTCGTATAAATTTCCCTGCACGGTTGAGACCAGTACAGGCAGGTTGTACCCGAAGTTTTCGATACTCCATGAAACTTTTACAAGGGCCCGGTGGTATTTCCCATTCGTACTGGTTGCGCCGGGAATGGCAGGCTCAGTAACTGTTTCCAGGTGCTCTACAGATTCCACCCTTGCGGCAAACCGCTCTTTTAATTCGGCTGTTTCGCCCGGTACGGCCACGAATGTGCCGGATGATTGTTCTCCTGCCAGCACTTCTGCCGCCGCTTCGGGAGCAAAAGGCGTTTCAATGAAATATGTTGCTGTTATTCTTTCCATTTGACCTCACCCCAACCCCTCTCCAACGGAGAGGGGCTTTAGAGCCCGTTTGTTTTTAGTTTATAATTTAATTCATACATCATCCTACGGCGTTCTCATTACCGGCATCCAAACGGTCATATCCGTTTTTCCCCTGTTTGCCCAGGCATAGTATGGGATCAGTTTTATTTTTACCGGTTTATAATTTGTATTTACTTCTTTATAAAGCGTATTCTTCCAGCTGGCAGGCTGCAGCATTTTTGCTTCGCCTGTTAATGACATCACATTGCCGCCGTCTATTTTCATTGGCTGGGCCCGGAATTCTATATTGGCAGGAATGACCACATCAAATATATTGGCGTTTGGCAGATCGGCCGATTCCAGGCAGTACACAACGGGTCCTCTTTTTACCGTTACCTGGTTCTTAGTTTCTTCAACCAACGGGTTTGATTCGAGCAGAGTTGCCGGCATATTCAAAACCAGTTCTATCTTATCGCCAGCATTCCATTTTCTTCCGGCGATTACATAGCCATTTTCCATATCTCTCACCTTAGGAAAATTATTATTGATCTTCAAACTATAGCTTTTACACCAGCCCGGTATCCGTAAAAAAATATCTACCGGGTTTGTTGTGGCTTCCTTAATTATTATCACAATCTTTCCATCCCAGGGATAGTTGGTGATCTGTTCCAACTTCAACCTGGTACCATCATGCAATTCTGTGTTCAATACATTTCCGCCATACATATTTATATACAATCCTTTTTCGCCGATGCTGTACATATAATCACTCACTTCTGCAATGGTGCGTACGGTATTGGGCGGACAGCAGTTGGATTTACTGATATACCCTACCCTGCCGCCCTCCCAGCGTAAATGATAGGGATAGTCTTTTGATGCAGCCAGCGGATTGGTATAAAAGAATTTCGTACCATCCATGCTTATGCCGCTCAGTACGCTGTTGTATAATGCCAGCTCAACAATATCCGCATATTTTGATTCCCCTGTCAGCAAGAACATGCGCCAGTTCCACAATACATTACCAATATTGGCACAGGTTTCATTGTGTGCGCTGAAGTTGGGCAATTGAAAATCACGGCCATAACTCTGGTGTACCTTCTGCACCGTATCGGATTTATAACTTGTTCCGTCCACACTTACGCCATCGTATAATGCACCACAGCCGCCGGTAACATACATTTTGGTATTGATCACATTATCCCACAACTTATTTAATGTGGTTAGTAAAGTGGTATCCCCGGTTTCGGCATATACATCGGCAACCCCGGCCATCAGGTAATTTGCCCGTACTGCATGACCTACGATCTTATCCATATTCCTGAACGGCTCCCGGTCGCTGTTATCATCTGTTCCTTCCACTGTTCCTCTTATATCGATCAGTTTATTTACCAGCGTTAAGTATTTGTTTTCTTTTGTACTGCGGTATAATTCTATCAGCCCCATATAATGCGAAGGACAAATGGCATTCCTGGCTTGTTCCGCCGAAGCCGTATTATAAAAGCCGATCAAAAAATCAGCCGCTTTCTTTGCAATTGCCAGCAGGTTTGTTTTACCGGTGGCCCGGTGATGCACGCAGGCCGCCGTCATCAGGTGGCCGAAATTGTATGCTTCAAAACTCAGTTTGTCGTCGAACATCTTCTCCTGCCCACTCTTTTTTTGCTCAATGATATTCTTTGTGTAAATATACCCGTCTGCCTTTTGCGCTTTACCGATCACCGCAATGGCGTCATCCATCATTGCATCCAGTTTTTTATCCTTTGTGGCGGCATACATCGCTGCCACCGCTTCCAGGGTTTTATAAAAATCACCGTCGTGAAAGGATGGCCCACGGAAACGTCCTGTATCAATTCCGGCTGCCACTTTAAAATTCTTATAGGAATAGCAGATCGTATCGCTGGTATAAATTTTCCAAAGCTGCGGCACCATGGCATCGCGGCATACGGCAAAGCGTTCGGCCCAAAAACCATTTGTCCACTGCACCTCGCTCATACCCACACTGGTGAGCTTTGCATGCGGGCTGGCATTGGTATTTACCAAACCGTTTTGCGGCAATGCGGTTTGTGCCACCGAAACACTTAAAATAAATAATGTAATTTTTTTCAATTTCATAATCTCTTTGTAACCGTATTTTAAAAGCGATATTTCTTTGTTATTTATTTAAGAGCCTGGTACTTTACTTTATACGTTTTATAGGGCTGCATGGTAAGCTCATATACATTATCTCCTTTGCTTTCGACCGTTGTGCTTTCACATACCGGAACCGTACTGCTTTTAAAACGCAATGTACCAATTCCCACTGCACTGGTAACCATCAGTTCGTTTGTGCCATACCTTATTCCAATGTCACCACCGGGTGTTGACACACGGCCTTCCATCCACTCCAGCCCTCCAAGATTTGGTTCAACCAGGTATGTGGCATAGCCGGGCGATGTTGGCTTTATACCCATATAATATTTGCCCAAGAGGTAAACAGGACTGGCACCCCATGCATGACAAAGACTCTTGCCAAATTCTCTTCCGTACATGGCAAGATGCTCGGCACCCTTTTTAGATGGGTTATATTCTTCCCAAAACGATGTGGCGCCGAGTTTGAGCATACCACCCCAATAATCTTTCATTTCCTTCAATACATAATCCTGTTCGCCCATGGCACATAAAGCTTCCAGTTCGTAAAAACGCATGTAAGGCGTGGTGATCTTCTGAATATTATCATTTAGCAACACAGACTTTTTAACTGCCTGTTTCTGCGTCTCATTAAAGTAATCAAAAAAGATGGAAAACATGTTTGCATAACGTGTTACATTCTCTGTTTGCTTTCCGTCAACACGGCTGTGCACCAGGGCCTGCTTACTATCGTTCCAGTAAATTTCAAATAATTTCTTTTTCAGATCAGCCGATACCTGCCTGTATTTTACTTCCCCGGCACTATCCTTCGCAATACCGGCACATAAAGCCATTGTTTCCAGGCTGCGGCATAATAACAACTGTTCAAAACTCACTTCACCTTTTTTGCTCAGCTTATCGGCCCAGTCGATGAATATCCAGTCGCCGGGCAACCCTTCCATTAACCCATCCTTATTCCTTCTGCCCAGGCAATACTCCATCAGGCTTTGCATGCGTGGATAGAACTGAGTGATGAATGTTTTATCACCTGTGTAGAGGTAATAATCATAAATACCGAGGAACCAGTAAAAGGTATAATCCATAATGGTGTTGATATGGCCTGTCACAGGGTCTTTGCCACGTAAAGCCAGCAGGGTTCTTTTTACGGTCTCATTATCAAAGTCCAGATAATAATTCATAAGATAGCTTTGATAAGCATCCCCACTCCAGACCCAGCGGTCTCTTTTAATGCCGTCAATAAAAAATTCTCTTGCATTCAACCTGAAGGTATACTTAGCTACATCGTATATCTTATTGATCTCTTCATCGGAACATTTAAAAAAATTGTTTTCCCGCCTGGCGGCATATTCAAATAGCATAGATACCGAATCAACCTGGATGGTCTCATCTGCAAGCACATTTACATACCGGAACGCTTTTGACAGAGGCATAACAGAGTCCTTCTTTGCACTGTTTTGGAAAGAAAGCCTGTCGAGCGTTACAGCCCCTTTTTCGCTCAATGCCTCTTCTTTGCTTTCGCCATAATATAAAGTGATATTGCCCTTGCCCTTTATACCATGAAGCTTAATGAACCCAAAGGTCTCTTTCCCGAAATCCACCAGTTGGGCCCGGCCATTTTTGGTAACGTTTACGGCACTTTGAGGGGTTACAGGCAATTTAAATTGTGAGGGCAATTTTGTTGGTTCATTAAAATTCCAGCTTCCGGCATTCAGCCATTTGGTGGCAGAGATGTCGGATGTTTTTCCTGTTTCATCGATCCACTCCTTGTCTTCAAATGTTACCAGCCAGCTGGCATCAGAAAAAATGGTTTCGCCCGATACATAAATAGCCGGCACCACCGCCTGGTTAAACACTTTAATATTTATTTTATGTTTACCGGAAGGAACCGTGATCTTTTTTGGCATCCCTTCAAGCGGCTGTCCGTCTATTTTCACATTATACGTTCCTTCCGCATAAATATCCACTTCCTCGGGTTTCAGCAGATAAAACTCTTTATGAAAATCTATTAAAGGGTAATGACTATCCACTTTCCAGAATACAGGGAAGAAAGTGCCCCTGTCTGTACGCCGGTTCTGCATCTGGTTGCTCAGCCATATCTCATAGTCGCCGGGATACCATATCCAGGTATCCTGCGGACCATGTCCTCCCCCTCTTTGTCTTTTGGGTTGTTGCGCACTTACCGACTGGCATATAAGTACAAAGACAGATAAACTCAAAAGGATCTTCTTCGCTTTAGAAAAAGATGAAAAACGAACAAAATGTACAAGAGTGCGACGCCACAGAAGATCCATAGCATTACAGCAGCTGGGTTCAAAAATAATTTTCTTCATAAATTAATGTCCGTTAAAAATGATGTATAAAGCAAGTATAACTATGCCTAATAAGCCAAATAATATTTTTACCCGTTTGCTGGTTTTGGGTACGTTTGTTTCGCTAACAAAATTTGTTTGCGGGTTCCTGTCTGTGATTGAAATAAGGACTGCCGTTGCAAACAAAACGGCGAAAATGTAAAATGACAGTAACATAAAATGCGGCCAGGCTTTATACTCATCTGCAGGAAATACCCAGAGGTACAGAACACCAACCAGCAGGCTGAATGCGGAACCCCAGGATAGAATTCCATTGACTGCTTTTTTTGTAGTGCGTTTCCAAAAAACACTTAACAGGAACACCACCGCTAAAGATGGTGCCAAAAAACCAAGTACCGCCTGGAAGATATTAAACAGGTTTTGTCCTTTGATATTATCAATGGCTACCGCCATCAGTATGGCGAACAAACAACCTACTGCGATGGTGATGCGGCCAACTTTGACCTGTTGGTTAACCGTTGCTGCAGGATTTATTTTCTTTACATAGATATCATTGGTAAACACCGTGCTGAGAGCATTGAGCGAAGAGCCGATGGTACCAACCAATACAGCGATCAATACACAAATGACCAAACCATTCATGCCACTGGGAAATAAATTGGTTACCATGGTCATGTAAGCCAGGTCAGAATCTTTACCGAGTTCGGGATACAATACATAACAAAGAATGCCGGGTAAAATAAACAGTGGCAAAGCCAATACTTTTAACCAGCCGATGAAATTCACACCCAATTGCCCCTGCTCCAGGTTTTTTGCACCCAACACACTTTGTACCATCGACTGATCGGTGCAAAAAAATGCTACAGCGGCCACCGGGTAACCCAATAACATTGCGGGCCATGGATAGCTGCTGTCGTTTGCCGGTTTTACGAGGTTCCAGAAATGGCCGGGTGTTTTTGTTATCAAAGCATCGATACCTCCGATCTTTTGCAAGCCCAGGTAAGATAAAGTGAGTGAAACAATGATGAGTAAGATCATCTGGAACACATTCACTTTTGCAATGGCTTTTAAGCCCCCGGCAAACGTAAAGATCCCGGCAAAGATCACCAGTACGGTCACGCTTTGCCACATGGGTATGCCCAATATCTGGCGCACCAAAACACCGCCACTGAACAAACCGAGCGATAACCAACTGACTAAGATTTTTACAAGTGCATACCAGGCTAATATATTCTGTGTGCTGTTGCCATAGCGTTTGCCCATGTACTCCGGCATGGTAGACACTTTTGAAGCGATATACTTTGGCGCAAACACCATCGCCAGTAGTAACAGGAATAAAAAAGCATACCATTCGAAATTACCGGCAACAATGCCGGTAGCATAACCAATACTGGCAAAAGCCAGTAAAGAAGATGGGCCTACATTGGTACCCCACATGTTAAACCCGATATTGTACCAGTTGAGAGAGTTATTTGCCAAAAAAAG
>DAOQRQ010000045.1:0-12205 GCA_035355815.1 Ferruginibacter sp.
CTATCATCATTTCCTTACTGCTTCCAAAAAGAATGAAACGGAAGGACCTTTACTTTAATAACATTGTACTGGTTGAGAAAAAATAATCAATGCAACTTAGTTGAGAAAGGGCTCAGTTCCGCTTATGAAAAATGATAGCAGGATAGGTAAAAAATGCCTGCACCAGGTTCTTCGCAGCAGTAAAATATTTTCTTTCTTTTATTAAATACTTTACTGAAGCAAGCAACAACTTACTTTTACCAGCCTTTAACCGGGGATTCGCTGCCAGTTTCAGTTCCTTCCCGATCACCTCACAAACATGCAGGCTGTTTTCAATTCGCCGGATCGCTTTCTGCGAACTCCAAACCCCATCGCTATGATTACGATGTACACTCATACATTCCTTATCATAAAATATTTTTCCGAACTGGGCATTTAAAATATGCAGGGGCCAGTCGCCGGGCATAAGCGGGCCATACCAGGAAGGGAAATATTCAAAGAGCCGATTCCTGAATACCACTGAAGAGGTTTGTATATAATTGCCGTAAAGCAGGTCGTTAAGCGTAGTTATGCTTTTACTGCCGGGTCCTTCATGCAAATGATTGCGGGGGTCGGCCGGGTCATCTGAAAAGGTTTCAAGCACATTGGAAAAACAGATCGCAAAATCCGGGTTCTGTTCCAGGAAAGCAATTTGTTTTTTCAGTTTCCCTGCATCACTCCAGTAATCATCTCCTTCCAGGTAAGCAATGTATTTACCTTTGGCAGCATACAATAGCTGCATAAAATTTTTTGAAGCGCCCTGGTTCTGTTCCTGCACAATAAGTTTAATGAGAGAAGGATACCGTTGCTGATAATCCTCCAGGATGGCCGTGGTACCATCGGTTGAACGGTCATCAGCTACAATGATCTCAACCGGGTAGTTATGCTGCTGCTGCAAAACAGATTCAACCGCCTGCCCGATATAAGGGGCATGGTTATAAGTGATGATGCAACAGGAAACTAAAGGCTTCATTTATAATATAGCTGAAGAATTAACTGATCGATCGTATCTCCTGCATAAACCGTTGCAAGGCTTTCTGCTGATCTCCTGAATAACGGTACCTGATATTTTCGGTGTAGTATTTCAACAGATCATACACCGGGGTTTTATTTTCATCAATAACAAGCGGCAGGTTATCAAACCCGGCTGCATTGGCCTCGTTGAAACGGCCGATGAATGCCGGATCTATTTTTTTATTGCTTATCCAGGCCGCAAATACAAAGGGCAATCCCGTCATTTCTTTCCAGGCAAGTCCCAGGTCGTATATATATGCTGAGCGTGATCTTTGTTGCAATGCCCGGTCGCCGATCACTAAGCCGGCCGTTGCCCCGCTGATATCTTTTTCATAATCGATACCTGCCGCAACCAATTGCGGCGATATTTTCCAGTGTTCTTTCAATAGTACTTTTAACAACGCCACCGATGTGCGGCTCTGGTAATCCAGTAAAACCGTTTCTACCTGTTCCATCGGCACTTCGCTGAACAAACATACACTGGCCACTTCCCCATCGCACCCGATGCAGTAATCAGAAATGATGTAATGCTCGGGCAAAGAAGGGATGACCGCCACCGGAACCAGGCCCACATCTATCCGGTCATCCACCAGCATGGCAGCTATATTTGCCGGGTAATCTATGATCAGGTCTATCTCATCCTTCATTCGTCCCTGCTCAAAACCATGGATGAGCGGCTTGCTGTTCAAATAACTCACTGCTCCCACCCTTATCTTCTGTGCCAATTAATGTATTTTTGCCGCAAATGTACAGCAACATCATGGATTTAAACCAACTTACTGCCATCTCTCCCATCGACGGACGTTACCGGAAACAAATACAACACTTAGATGAATACTTCAGCGAATATGCCCTGATGAAATACCGGGTGATCGTGGAAGTGGAATATTTTTTATTCCTGGCAGAGAAGAAGTTCTTTAAAGCGGATGCAAAAACAAAACAGCAGTTGCAAAAAACAGCTACGGAATTTTCTTTAGCCGATGCCGAAGAAATAAAAAAAACAGAAAGCATCACCAATCATGATGTGAAGGCCGTTGAGTATTTTATCAAGAAGCAACTGGATACCTGCAAGGCCGGCCATTTAAAAGAATGGGTTCATTTCGGGTTAACATCGCAGGACATCAATAATACCGCCATTCCACTGCTCTGGAAGAACAGCATTGAACTGGAATACCTGCCGGCGGTGATCAACCTGCAGCATGCCATTGCCAATATGGCGCTTGCCTGGAAAGACATACCTATGCTGGCCCGTACACACGGGCAACCGGCCAGTCCTACAAGACTGGGAAAAGAAATGATGGTGTTTGTGGAAAGGCTGGAGAACCAGATACAGTTGTTCAGCTATATTCCATTCACCGCAAAATTCGGTGGGGCAACCGGCAATTTCAATGCCCATCATGTGGCTTATCCAAAACACAACTGGGTAAAATTGGCCAATGAGTTTACCGGAGAAAAACTGGGATTGCAGCGTCAGCAATACACCACGCAGATAGAACACTACGATACACTTGCCGCCCATTTTGATGCCATCAAACGCATCAACAACATCATCATAGACTTTTGCCGGGATGCCTGGACCTACATCAGCATGGATTATTTCAAACAGAAAACAAAGAAGGGGGAAATAGGAAGCAGCGCCATGCCGCATAAAGTAAACCCGATCGATTTTGAAAATGCCGAAGGCAACCTGGGTATTGCCAATGCATTGCTTGAACATCTTTCTGCAAAACTTCCTGTTTCCCGGCTGCAGCGTGACCTTACTGATTCAACCGTGTTGCGCAATATCGGTGTGCCGGTGGCACATACATTACTCGCTATCAAGTCGGCAGAAAAAGGCATTGGCAAACTCGTTTTAAATGAAGCTAAATTAAAGGCCGACCTGGAAAATAACTGGGCAGTGGTTGCCGAAGCAATACAAACGATCTTACGCAGGGAGAATTATCCGGCGCCCTACGAGGCATTGAAAGAATTAACAAGGGGCAAACACGCCATTGATAAGAATGCAATTCATCGTTTCATCAGCAGCTTAAAAGTATCTGTCGCCGTGAAGAAGGAATTAAAAGCGATCACCCCTTATAATTACACCGGCATTTAAACCTGCGCTCATCCGCTATTATGAAAAGTATTCTCTGTTGTTTATTACTGATCGGTCATACAACCTTGGCCCAGGCAGATCTTAAAAAGGGCCTGCAGGCTTACTACCCTTTTAACGGCAATGCCAACGATGCCAGCGGAAACAACAATCATCCCATCTTTAATAATGCTACTATAACCAGCGACCGTTTTGGTACGCCCAACAGTGCCTATCACTTCAATGGTGTTTACCAGTACATGCGTATTAAAAATGTTCCTTCGCTGAATTTTGCCAACCAGGTAACGCTTTCGGTTTGGGTAAGGCCCACCGGTTTTTATTACGATATATGCCATGCCAGCCAGGTACTGAGCAAGGGGGGCGGCAATTACAACCCAGGCAACTATGCGTTGCGTTTTGATGATGCGCTTTATTCGGCCGGAACCGGATGCAGCGGGGCGCCCTGCGATACCCTGCACCAGAATTTCCGGGGCACCGGAACCATACTTACCCCTTACAATGATTTTATCAAGAAGGGCCAGTGGTATTCTGTTATCTATACCAACGACGGGAAGACGGCAAAGCTTTATGTTGACTGCGAACTGAAGTACTCGGTGGAATTCCCCGAAATCTTTACGAATGAGGAAGATCTTTTTATCGGTAAATCAGACGACGACCTCTTTCCCTTCTGGATGAACGGCGATGTGGATGATATACGTATCTATAACCGGGCGGTCAGCATGGAAGAGATCACAGCGCTGTGTAAGGAAAGTCCCGAAGTAAAAAAGCCGGAACCCGAAGCCCTGAAGGAAGTGAAACTGGAGAAAAGAAATAACGATGTGCTGAAAGAAATTACCGTTGACCACGATTCCATCACCGTAACCCTGTACGACAATGGCGAGATCGATGGTGATAGTGTTACTCTTATCTACAACAATAAAATTATCACCACCCACCAGCGGCTTACCGACAAACCCATGACCTATACCCTAAAGATAAGCCCGGGCAATAATACCAACGAACTGGTGATGTATGCCGAGAACCTGGGAAGCATTCCGCCCAACACCGCCCTTATGATAATCCAGGATGGGAATAAAAGATATGAACTGAATGTGAGCAGCACCCGGAATACCAATGGGGTGATATCGTTTAAACTAAGAGAGTGATTTGATGATGTGCCGATTTGGTAATGCGCTGATGATGGCCTTATGAAATTGTTTACTGTATCAATCATCAAATCGGCACATCGGATAATCGGCACATTATTTATGTATCTCACTCGTAAAATGAAATTCAATATCCGGGTTGTTCTGTATCTCGGTATTTAAGAACCATTCGCTTTGGGCCAGGTAAACCAGGTGACCATCCTTATCCTCCGCAATATTAGCCTGTTTGTATTTGATGAAGTCGTCCAGCTTTTTAGCATCTTTACTAACCAGCCAGCATGCTTTAAAAAAGGGCAGGTTATTCATCTGAACCGATGCGCCGTACTCCTGCAACAGACGGTATTGTATCACTTCAAACTGCAGTTCACCCACGCAGCCAATGATCTTTTTATTTCCGCCAAACTGGGTGAATAACTGGGCCACTCCCTCATCAGTAAGCTGCAAAAGTCCTTTCTCCAACTGCTTGGTTTTCATTGGATCTTTATTCACTACTTCTTTAAATATTTCCGGAGAAAAACTGGGTATTCCGGTAAAGTAAAAATTTTCTCCTTCGGTGAGGGTATCGCCTATTTTAAAGTTACCGGTGTCAAATAATCCCACAACATCACCGGGGTAAGCTTCTTCAATTACATCTTTCTGGCGGGCCAAGAAACTATAGGGGTTACTGAAACGAAGATCACGGTCGCTACGCACATGATGGTAATATTTGTTGCGCTCAAACCGGCCGCTGCACACCCGTAAAAAGGCAATGCGGTCACGGTGCTTGGGATCCAGGTTGGCATGTATCTTAAAAATAAAACCGCTGAACTTATCCTCTTCCGGTTTAATATCCCGGGTAGTGGTATGCCTGGGCCTGGGTGTGGGTGCAATGCGGATGAAGGTATCCAGCATTTCTTTTACACCAAAGTTATTTACGGCGCTTCCGAAGAAAACCGGGGCCGTTTTTCCGGCCAGGTAATCACCGGTATTCAACTCGCCATAAACGCCATCCACCAATTCCACGTCTTCTCTCAATGTATCGGCATCCTTCTCCCCGATCTTTGCATTCAATACCGGGTCGCTGAGGTCTTTTATTTCCACCACATCCTCATCATTGGCCTTGGTGCCTGCTGTAAAAAGTACCAGGCTCTTCTGGTGCAGGTCGTACACTCCCTTAAAATCCTTACCGCTGTTGATAGGTATGGTCATGGGGTGCAGCTGTATCTTCAGTTCTTTCTCAATTTCTTCCAGCAGGTCAAACCGGTTCTTACCATCCCGGTCCATTTTGTTGATGAACACGATCACCGGCGTTTGCCGCATGGCGATCACTTCCATCAGCCTTCTTGTCTGGGCTTCTACCCCATTTACACTGTCTATCACCAGTACCACACTGTCTACGGCTGTTAATGTACGGTAGGTATCTTCTGCAAAGTCTTTATGACCCGGAGTATCCAGCAGGTTAATAAGATGGCCCTGGTATTCAAAGGTCATAACACTGGTGGCCACACTGATGCCACGCTGCCTTTCGATCTCCATAAAATCGCTGGTGGCGTGTTTCTTTATCTTATTGCTCTTTACGGCACCCGCTGTTTGAATGGCCCCGCCAAAAAGCAGGAATTTTTCGGTAAGCGTTGTTTTACCTGCATCCGGGTGAGAGATGATGGCAAAGGTCTTGCGCTTGTTTATTTCGTTGATGTACTTCATGCTGTTACCTCACCCCTGCCCTCTCCTTGAGGAGAGGGAGGATGTATACGTTTAATTTAAAATGCCCGTTTTTTAAGAGCGCAAAGGTAAGGCTTGGGTGATAAAGAACCATTCATACATTTTGCCCCATAAATCAACCGGCATCCCGTAATTTTGGGAAGATGAGCAAATCACTAAACATCATCCGCAATTCATTACGGCTCACTTTCCAGGAACTGAGGGTGAATAAATTGCGTACGGCGCTCAGTCTTACCGGCGTGGCCTTCGGCATATTCTGCATCATCGGCGTACTGGCAACGGTGAACAGCCTGGAACGGAATATTCAGAACGAAGTGCAAAGTCTGGGCAGCAATACCATCTATATCGATAAATGGGATTACAGCGGCGGCCCTGATCAGCCTTTCTGGAAATTCAGGGCAAGGCCTGTTCCCAAATACGAAGAAGCGGCCATGATCAAAGAACGTTCTGTTCTGCTCGAAGATATTTCTTACCTGATGCAAACCGGTACCAGTATTTCGCATAAAGACGACCTGCTGCAGAACATTAGTGTATATGGCATCCTGGAAGAACAAATGATCATTCAGCCGATCAGTTTTGCTGATGGCCGTTTTTTTTCAGCCAGTGAATTCAATTCCGGCACCAATGTATGTATCATTGGTTTCAGCAGCGCCGAATCCCTGTTTGGAACCACCGAACGGGCCTTAGGAAAGCAGATCGACGTAAAAGGGAAAAAGGTCACCATCATTGGCGTGATAAAAAAAGAAGGCACCAATTTCATCGGCTGGAATTACGATAACTGCATCATGCTCTCTTATAATTTCTGCCGGCAGTTGTTCGACGAAAAATTCTCTAACCCCATACTTATTGCAAAAGGAAAAGAAGGAGTTACAACCGAAGCACTGAGCAACGAACTCAAAGGCATCATGCGCCAGATAAGAAGGCTCAGTCCTACCCAGGAAGATAATTTTTCACTCAACAGCGTGGAAGCTTTCAGTAAGGCCATCACCGGTTTTTTCACTACGGTTAATATTGTGGGCGCCATTATCGGCAGCATCAGTTTGATCGTTGGCATATTTGGCATCACCAATATCATGTTTGTTACGGTAAGGGAAAGAACAAGTGTGATCGGGCTCAAAAAAGCCATCGGCGCCAAAAAAGGATCCATTCTTTTTGAATTCCTGATGGAAGCAGCCCTGCTCTGCATCTTCGGTGGCGCCATCGGCTTATTCTTTGTTTATATTCTTACCCTCATTCTGTCGGGGCCATTGAAATTCCCGGTATACATTTCCATACCCATGCTCATTACCACGGTGATCATTTGTGTGGTTGCAGGGGTGCTGGCCGGTATCATACCTGCTTCAAAAGCCGCCCGTATGGATCCGGTGGCAGCAATAAGAAGCAAATAATAACAACAGCCTGGGCAGCGTATTTTATTTTCCCATTGTCTGATACTATAAACCATCCGTTATGAAAAGAATAATATTGCTCCTGGTCGTTGTTGTCTCTCTTTACTCATGTAAAAAGAATTGTAAGGACAAAGAATCAGAAGTGACAGGTATTGTAAGGGATTTTACAGGCAAACTGGATGGTTGTAAAATGATGATCGTTTTAAGCAACGGAGCTAAACTGGAGATCCATTCCCTGCCCGCCGGCATCACACTCATTGATGGCAGAACGGTTGCCATTAAATATACTCTTGCAAATGGGGTTGCTTCTATCTGCATGGCCGGAGATATTGTAGACATTACCAGTTTACGGTATCTTTGAGGCCCTTATGGGTATCACTATTCTCGCCATAGAATCTTCCTGCGACGAAACCTCCGCTTCGGTATGTGTGGATGGAAAGATATTGTCCAATAAGATCGCCAACCAAACCGTACACGAGCAGTTTGGCGGCGTGGTGCCCGAACTGGCCAGCAGGGCCCACATGCAGAACATTGTACCGGTGGTGGATGCCGCCTTACAAACAGCCAATTGCCAACTGCAGGATATTGATGCCATTGCCTTCACACAGGCGCCGGGCTTAATTGGTTCATTGCTGGTAGGAACGCAATTCGCAAAATCACTTTCACTGGCATTGAATAAACCACTCATTGCTGTGCATCATATGCAGGCGCATGTACTGGCCAATTTAATTGCAGAAGAACGACCTTCCTTTCCCTTTTTGTGCTTAACGGTAAGCGGGGGGCATACACAGATCGTACGTTGCGATGCACCCACGCAATTAGAGGTCATTGGTGAAACCATCGATGATGCAGCCGGTGAGGCCTTTGATAAAACCGCCAAAATGCTCGGACTCCCCTATCCCGGCGGGCCGCTCATTGATAAATATGCAAAGAACGGCGATCCCAAACGGTTTAAGTTTCCCGAACCACAGATACCGGGGCTTGATTTCAGTTTCTCCGGGTTGAAAACATCCATCCTGTATTTTTTAAAAAATGCCGGCGCCAGCAATTTGTTCAAAGAAGAATTTTTGGCTGATGAAGAAACAAAAAAGAAATTCATTGATGAGAACCTGTATGATATCTGTGCCTCGGTACAGGAACGGATCGTTAGCATCTTACTGAACAAATTAAAGAAAGCCGTTGCCGAAACCGGCATCACCAACATTTGCCTGGCAGGCGGCGTTAGTGCCAACAGCGGGTTAAGAAAAGGATTTACCGCCATGGGAGAAAAAGAAGGCTGGAATACCTTTATTCCTGCATTTGAATACTGCACCGATAATGCCGCCATGATCGCCATCACCGGGTACTATAAATTCCTGGCGAAAGATTTTACAGCGTTGGACGTGAGCCCCTCTGCCCGGGCGGAATGGTGAGGAGGTTTTGGTTTGAGGTTTGCGGTTTAAAGTTTGAAGTTTGGGCACCCAGCATCCCGTATCTTGTATCCAGCATCCTGTATCCTGTATCTTGCATCTCGTATCTTGCACCTCAATGCCAAACTCATTTTTTCAATTCAAACAATTCACCGTTTACCAGGATAAATGTGCCATGAAGGTCTGCACAGATGCCTGCCTGTTTGGAGCGCTAACCTCAAACTTCAAACTCATCCAGAGCGTAGCCGAAGGGCAAACTTCAAACTGCCTGGACATCGGCACCGGAACAGGATTATTATCGCTGATGTTCGCTCAAAAGAATGCAAATACGATCATTGATGCCGTTGAACTTGACCCAGCAGCTGCTGAACAGGCCAAAGAAAACTTTGCGGCTTCTCCCTGGAAAGAAAGGTTGAACATTTTTAATGCCAATATCCTTTCATTTACCGCTGAAAAAAAATACGGGCTCATTATTTCCAATCCTCCTTTTTTTGAGGATGACCTGAGATCGCCTGACCCGGATAAGAACAACGCAAAGCACGATACCACACTCAGCTTAACTGAACTGTTACAGGTTGTGAAAACCAATCTCTCACCTGGTGGGAGCTTTGCCGTGCTGCTGCCCTATCGCCGGGTGGATCATTTTATCGAAGAAGCAGGTAAACTGGAATTATACCTTACCCGGGAAATTCTGGTAAAGCAAACAGACCAACATGAATACTTCCGGGGAATTCTATTTTTCAGCAGGAAGAAAATACTGGCGGTAAACACATCCATGAGCATTAAAGACAAGGAAGGGAATTACACGCCTGAATTTGTTGCAGCATTAAAGGATTATTACCTGTATCTCTAACTTAATTGTTTATTTAACCGCAAAGCACGCTAAGTTATAGCGCAAAGTTCGCTAAGATAATATTCGTGTTGATTTGTATACAGAGGTTGCTGAAGTATTCGTGACTTAATACGCAACCTGAATCACAGGCCGGCATACTCTTTCATGTAAAGAAAAGGCTCATTCAGTTTACCCGCCTTCACCATCGTAGCTTTATCGATCGCTTTACTTCCGCCCAGCCGGATATCATCCAGCACAAATTTTATCATTTGCTCGCCAAAATAACGGCTGGCATCTCTCGGTAATTCGTTTGGAAGATTACCTACGGCCATCACATCAACTGAGCCGGGCAGATAGGGTTCCGTTATTTCAAAACTTTTTCGGTCAACCCCATATACCGGCTTCGCAATGGTTGAATCTCCCAGGTTACAGGGCACCGAACCATTGCGGTCGTCGGTGATATCGGCAATGGTCTTGATGCGGAAATTTTCCCGGCGCAGGTCTTCCATCTCAAACAGGCGTGGAATATTTTTTTCCCAATAGATCCCATTCATCAATATATCGGTATGTGCCAGGTAATCGGCAAAGCGGCAATTATAGTTTTGGGGGTTGGCATGAAAATCATTCCGCACATACTTACCGGTTTGTTTATGCACGTACAGGTCGGCACCTTTTAAGTGCACATACACCGGGTACGTAAACGCTGTTTCAAAATACTCATCCGGTTCCACTTCATGAATACCCAGCAGGTTCATGATCTCCAGCACGCCGTGCGCCACACGGCCCGTACCTGTTACCGCAATTTTTATATTGGGCAGCTTTAATCCAAAATAAGTATGTACCAGTTTTTGAAAACTGTTTACCGAACCAACCCTCGCCAGCTTAAATGCCCCGGTGCGGTTGCCATAGGCCATCATACCATTATGAGCGCCTACAATACCGGCAAAGAATCCGAAGCCGATGATCCGGGTACCGTCTTCATGCTCCAGGCATTCGTAATCTACCAGGGTAATTTTTTTATCCAGTATGGCTTTGAATAACTGCTGATTGGCCGGTTGCATTTTTTTTGTGTGCGAAAAGAACATATAGGTCTTGCCTTCCAGCAGCATATCAACAGGAACTTCTTTAATGCCAAGCAGCAGGTTACATTCGCTCATATCTTCTTTCACTTCCACGCCTGCCCTCTCGTATTCAATATCGGCATAACAACGGTTGGGCGAATGTTGTGCCAGCACTTTGATATCGCTGAAATTCTTTTGCAGCCATTTGCAATGGGCCGGTGTAAGCGCTACCCGGTTATCCTGGGGTATTTTTCCTTCCCGTATTAAGCCAATCGTAAGCATCAATCGTTACATTTTAGACGGCAATTTACATTTTAGATTTAATCCAGCCAGCAATGACACTGATTAGCACGGATAATTCGTGTTTATTCGTGGCATTCGTGGCAAAAACCACAGCAGGAATTCCATTTCCCCATATAGCTATATTTAAAAAGACCGATTCCCTACATTTGCAGCATGAATTATTTTGAACTGTTTGAACTGCCCGTTTCCCTGAAAATTGACCAGGGAAAACTTGCGCAGAAATATTTCGGACTGCAAAAAAAATACCACCCCGACTTTTTCACCCAGGCCACCGAACACGAGCAGGAAGAAGCGCTGGAGATATCCTCTCAGCTGAATAAAGCCCTTAAGGTTTTTAAGAACAGGGAGGAAACGATCAAATACGTTCTGCAACTGAAAGACCTTTTGGAAGAAGAAGAAAAATACCAGTTGCCCCCGGCTTTTTTAATGGAGATGATGGAGCTGAATGAGGAACTGGGTGAGGATTCCCCCGCAAAGGTAGCGGCCATTGAACAGGAGATATATGCCGATGTGCAACCCATTGTAGATAACTACAATGATGAAACCGCAACCACAGCCGATCTGCTGAAGCTGAAAGAATATTATTACAAGAAAAAATACCTGCAGCGTATTTTGGACAGAACAGCCGGATAATGTAATATTGCAGCCCGTTAATAGGGTTAATCCGTTAATTGGTTAATTAGTATAGACGCAGAACCTGTTTAACAGTAATACGCATTAACGGATTAACAAATCAACGTTTTACAGAGCAGCCCAGATGGCGGAATTGGTAGACGCAGCAGACTCAAAATCTGCCGTTCGCAAGGATGTGCAGGTTCGATTCCTGTTCTGGGCACCAGGCAAACCTTCTCAATTTTTGAGAAGGTTTTTTTATATTTACAAATAGCCATGCCAAAACACCTGCTGCTGCCTTTACTGTTTTTCTTTGCTTGCCATACTGCTGTATCCGCACAAACCAAAACTCTCCCCAACATCATTCTCATCATTGTTGATGATCTTGGCTACAGCGACCTGGCTTCTTATGGAAATAAAAATATTAAAACACCGAATATAGATGCATTGGGAAGCACGGGTGTGCGCTTTACACAGGCATACGTAACATCGCCTATCTGTGCGCCCTCCCGCATGGGCATCATTACCGGTCGTTACCAACAACGTTTTGGAGCCGAGTTTATGCTGTATGATAAGTTCGACAAATCGGTAAAGAAAAAAATAACCCGGCATTTTTTATCTTTTAAAAAG
>DAOQRQ010000046.1:0-12118 GCA_035355815.1 Ferruginibacter sp.
ATGTGCAGTTAATCAGATAGTTGGAAAGGGTACAGTTAATCAGATAATTGGAAAGGCTGTTAAACCGGATAGAGGAACAGTAGTTTTTTTAGGTAAGATAGTTGGAAACGCAGTTTGTTTAAAAGGATATGGATGCAATTTACAAATTAATATGGCTTCGCCAATCTCAATCACAACATAATTTGAGCCGGATTAAATTTGTTTGTTTTTTCATGATATTGGTATTATTTTTTAAGCTGATTTTTTTTGTTTCCTGTTTTTGGATCCGTATCCATATTCCTTGTTCCCGTACACATAATTATAGCCGTAACCATAGCCGCCCTTTTTAAATACTCCCCGGGTTTTAAGCCCGTTAAAAATAATGGCCGGGTTCTTTATGGGATTGATCTGGTTGTTCTCATCAATGCGCTTGATAAGCATTTTGGGCGTGTAATTATGCCTGATCACATACAACGTGGCGTCACAAAGCTTCGAGAGGATGAATGCATCGGTTACCAGGGCCGATGGCGAAGTATCGATCACCACCATATCGTAATTACTTTCGAGGTATTCGATCAGCTTTTCTACCTGGCCGTTTGCCAACAATTCGGTTGGGTTTTCGGGCAGGTTGCCGGCTGAAATAAAATACAGGTTATCGTGGGTGTCCAGTTTATTCACCACTTCGTAGGCATCCTTTTCCCCGGTCAAAAATTCGGTAGCCCCGTATTCATAATGCACATTCATGATCTTGGAAAGGGTGGGCTGGTTAAGATCCAGGTCTACCAGCACTACTTTTTTTCCCGTTAGTGACAGGCTTACCGCAAGGTTGGCGGCCACAAAACTCTTTCCCTCGCCCGATATACTTGAAGTGAGCAATATTTTTTTGTGAGCGGAATCGATGCCTAAAAAAGACAATGAAACCCTTAATTTCCTGAACTCTTCTGCTACAAAACTCCTGGTTCCTTTTTCAATGACCAGGGGGTTGGTTGTTTTTTCATAGGCAATTTCGCCAATGATAGGAATGGAGGTCATTTTTTCGATCTCGTTCCTGAATTTTATTTTACCGGTGATTGTGTCTTTCAGGATCACCACGCCGGCAAATGCACCAAAAGCTCCAATAAGCGCCATCAGGTAGATCATCATTTTTTTAGGACTGACAGGCACTTTGCCAGCCAGGGCTTTATCAACCACCCGGCTGTTAGAGATCACCGACGCAAGCGACATTTCAATTTCCTGCTGCTTCTGAAGCAGGGTTTGGTATTGGTTCGCCTTGGTCATGTGCTCCCGGCTGATCTCCAGTAACTGTTTTTCCTTTTTAGGAACTGTGGAAAGCAGGGCATTATACCCGCTGTTGGTAGCACTCAAACTCTGCCTGGATGCTGCCAGGCTTTGTTTTTGGTTCTTGATATTATCTGTGATACTTGGCCGCAATGTATTGATCTGGCTTTCCAGCGCTTTCAGCTTAGGGTTATTCTCTCCCACTGTTTTTTTCAGTTTATCATACTCCATCTGGGTTGTCTGAAGCTGGGTTATCAGGTTAGAAAGCGATGGATCACTAACACCCAAGGTGGAAGGAGCCAGCATTTCGCCCGTACTTTGCTTCTCTGCTACAAATTTTTCAACCTGGTTCAGCATAGACATCTGCATATTTATATCGCCGAGCTTCTGGTCATTCTCTCCTACATTTTTCAGGTAG
Organism: Ferruginibacter sp.; assembly: GCA_035355815.1. Lineage (GTDB taxonomy): Bacteria > Bacteroidota > Bacteroidia > Chitinophagales > Chitinophagaceae > Ferruginibacter. The sequence goes on from DAOQRQ010000046.1 coordinate 1,676, forward strand.
AACCCGCCTTGCGTTCCGATATCCACAGCGCCGCTTCCGGATTTGTACTGCTGAATTCTTTTTTCAATCGAGTCGAGTTCAATGGTTACCCCACGTAACTGTTCGTTGACAAAGGCTAGGGTATTCCTGGCCAGGGAATTCTTCTCAGAAATAGATACCTGGTCGTATGTAATTATCAACTGGTTCAGGATATCTACCGCCCGCTGAGGTATCGGGTCTTTATAACTCAGTTCAACGATCGCCGATTGCTTATTGGGAGATATTTTAAGCCCCTTGGTCAGGCCGGCAGCAACATTCTGGGGCTCATCAAGCGAAAAGAAAAATTTCTTATCCCCCGAATTCAGTGCCGAGAAATGATACTTATTTGGCAAGAACTTAAGCACACCATAATCGGTGCTTACAAACTGGTTGAGGGGATATCTATCTTTATTGTTCAGAAGAACCGTCTGGCTGTTCTTATCGTAGCTGAATTCTACTTTTTCAACCCCTTGTATTGAATCTGGGTACTGAGCTTCAATCATGATAGGCGACAGCACATATGCATCTCCGGCTTTTACTTTACCGGCCTTAGAATAAGAGGCATATAAACGCAGCACTTTAACCACTTTTTCCATTAACGCCCGTGATTGCAATACTTCGATCTCGTTCTCGATCGTTTTTTTGGAAGCGATCAGGTCTAATGATTCCAGTATCTTGGAATCCTCGCCTCCTGCTCCCCTGCGTTCATCTTTTATTATGATGGTAGCCGAAGATTCATAAATAGGCGTGGCATAACGCAGGTAAAAATAAGCTGCTGTAAGTGCCAGCAGTATGAATAATACAAGCAGGGGCCAGTAAGGCAAATATTTAGCCACCAGTTGCTGACCCATACTTGTCTCCTTCTCCTCTGTCATTATGTTCTTTTCCATTTCCATCTTCTGCTCTTTCAGATTATTTTATTACCCTGTCCAAAACAAGGATAAGAATAGAGATACCACTGAATATATAAGGTATTACTTCTTTTGAACGGTTGGTAGTGGCAATTTTAGCTTTGCTCGGCTCCACATACACAACATCATTCGGCTTCAGGTAATAATATTCCGAAGCTAAAAAGTCTGCTGAGTTGATATCCAGGTGCCGGGTTATTCTTTTCCCGTCCTCTTCCCGGATCAGGAGAATATTATCCCTTTTACCATAAATGGTAATATCTCCTGCCAGCCCCAGGGCCTTTACCAGTGATATTTTTTCACTGGGTACATTAATTACGGTTGGATTGGTAACCTCGCCCAAAACGGTTACTTCAAAATTGAGTTGCCGAATTTCAACGATCGGGCTTAGTAATTCCTTCTTTTCCAGGATTATACCGGTGATCTTCTCTGTTAATTGCTTTTTGGTGAGCCCCGCCGCCATTACACTGCCCAGCTTAGGCATCTGAATCGTTCCATCACCATTTACCAGGTATCCCTTGGTTGTATTATCTATACGGTTATACTTAACATCCTCTTCAGGACTAAGGCTTGAAATAACTATATTGAGAATGTCATTTTTCTGAATGGGCGCTTCAATGGTACCCAATACCTGCCGGAAAGCGGAGTCCTGGGCATTTTCAAAATAAGGGATCTTCTTTGAAGGTGTACACGAGGTATAAACCAATAAAGACAGAAAGATCATGATTATAAAATACCTGCCGGCCATAATATCAAATTATAGGTTACTTAATTAAAAAGAATGTACAATTTGGGGAAAGCCTTTGGATAGGATAGGGAGGTAAGGAGCGTTAAAGCAGAAATTAAACTTGAGTTTCTTTTAACTGTATCCGGGGGTAAAAATACTATTATTAATATAATTTCCAAATTAAACTTGAATTATTTATATAAGATAACAGCTATCTGATATAAACATTAAAATTCATGTTTTTAAGTCTGAGCAGAGTGCCCATTTTTTTGAATGTTACCCTGTTTTTTTCTAAAAAAATCACGTTTCGGGTCAAAAAGTATTACCAGGTCCGTTTATTTATCATTTGTTCCTAAACATTGGCAGAGATTTGTTTTTTCAAATAATTATTTAGATATTTGTCTAAATATAAAATTACTGCCTTTTGAACTCTCTTTTTAAAGCATTAAATGATAAAACACGCCGAGAAATACTAGAACTTTTAAAAAAAGGCGACTTAACCGCTGGCGAGATTGCCAACCGGTTTAAGATCAGCAAGCCCAGCATTTCACACCACCTCGATCTGCTGAAGCAGGCCGGGTTGGTTCAATCAGTTAAGGAAGGTCAGTTCATTTATTACTCGCTCAACACTACTGTAATGGATGAGATCATTAAGTGGTTTGTTGATTTTAAAACAAAAGAATAAAATCATTCCGAAATGAAACAGTCAAAATTATTCCGGTTACTATTCCCCCTTCTTATTATGTCTATTCCCTGGATATACCTGGCATTTATCTGGAAGGGCCTTCCGCAAACCATCCCTACTCATTTTGGGATTGATGGAACGGCCGATAAATTCGGTAATAAGAATGAAATTGTGCTGGCGCCAATTATAATGACAGTTGTTGGCTTGTTTATATACTTCATTTTACAGAATATACACAAGATCGATCCGAAGAAAAAGTATTCTGCTGCCACTTCAGGGGTTATGTCGAAAATTGCGGTGGTAGTACTTGTGCTGCTTTCCGCAGTTACTATGTTCATCTTATACTGGACCACCAAAGGCAAAGTGGAGGGAATGGCTGCCTTCTTTTGCGGCCTTAGTTTATTCTTTGCCTACATCGGGAACCTGATGCATAGTGTAAAGCCAAATTACTTTGTAGGATTCCGGATACCATGGGCGCTGGAAAGTGAAGAAAACTGGACAAAAACACACCGCCTGGCAAGTAAGATATGGTTCATCGGAGGTATTTTGCTGGCGATCATTTCCCTGCTGGCAGGAACAAAGGCCCTGATCATTATTTTTATCAGCAGTGTTTTTTTGATGACCATAATACCTGTTATATTTTCTTACAGTATTTACAAGCGGTCCTCTGTGCAGAACAATAAAAACTGAAGTAAGGCAGTGCTTACATAAAGGCCCCCCGGTAAACCGGGGGGCCTTTCCAAACTCAAAAACCAACTCTCTATTTTTTTATTTTTCCTTCCACTTGAATATCCCCGTTGCTGTAGCATTTTAACGATACTGATTGCTTTTCATTTTCAACGGTAAGGTAATAGCGGGTCTCTCCTTCAAAATTTAATTCGAGAACATTTTTGTTCACCTGGTAACCCGCATACTTCTCAGAGATCGCCAGTGAAACGTTGAGCGGCATCTGGTCGGTAGAAATACTTCTTGATGTACCAACCAATTCGCCTTCTTCATCATAGGCAGCCTCCGATTTTACACCGTTAAGCACAAAAGAGGCAAAATAAAAATCACTTTCCTTTTCCCAGTTCACTTTACTGGCTTTTGCAAAATCAGCCTCAAAAGCGGCTCTTACTTTGGGTGATACATTTTCACCCGGGATGGCAAATGCACTGGCAGAGAACAGCATTACGATCGCTGTTAAAACGGTTTTGAACTTTTTCATAACTATACTTTTAATTGTTTAGAATTACTGCCCATGGCCGGCAGTTTTAATTACAACTCAAAAATAGTATCCCGGTAAGCGCAGAAAAAGCACATCTTTACCGGGCATGTTAATGAAAGTTAATCTGCGTATAAACGGTAACAGTTTGTGTTGTTTGAGGAATGATTTCTGTTCCGGAATCCTTTACCAGCCTGTACAGGGATTTTTTTCTTAATGGTTTATTAAAAAATGATTTGGCACTGTTAAAAAGTGAAAGCGGCATTAACTTTTTATTAATCCCCGGCTGCGCTTAATAAAAACAAGCAGGCTCTGGTAAAGGGGTTATCTTTATTCATTGAGTTATGAATTACCTGGCCCACGCATATCTTTCCTTTAACCAGCCCGATATACTGGCGGGCAACATGATCAGTGATTATATCAAAGGGAAAAAACAGTTTGATTTTCCACTCCTTGTTCAAAAAGGCATTACCCTGCACCGGGCCATTGATAATTTTACCGATACGCATGCGGCCACCAAAGAATTAAAATCTTTTTTCAGGCCGCAATACCGTCTTTATTCGGGAGCCTTCGCCGATATTGTTTACGATCATTTCCTGGCGAACGACAAAAATGAATTTGCCTCCGAAGCGGCATTGAAAGAATTTGCAATAACCACATACCGGCAGCTTGAACAGCGGGCTGATCTTTTTCCGCCGCCCTTTCAGAAGCTGTTTCCTTACATGAAGCAGTATGACTGGCTATCCAACTATGGGCATACCTGGGCAATTGAAAGAAGTTTCGAAGGATTGGTTCGCCGCTCTGCCTATCTTACCGAAAGCAAAATTGCCTTTGAGATATTTGGGCAGCACTATGCCGACATGCAAAACTGCTATTCCCGTTTTTTCCCCAGTCTGAAGAAGTTTACCGAACATCAATTATCTGAACTATTAAAAAACTGATTTCTTTATCTTTAAACAAAAAATACGATGCGTTCTTTATTGACGTTAATAATTCTTTGTTTTTCATTTTCCACAACCCGTTCACAAAGTAAAATGCCGGCCCTGGACAAATCGCCCATGGATATGAGTTATTACCCTAACAACTTCCCCTTACTTAAAATACAGGATAAAATAACAGAACCCCTTATTGCCCGTGTAGTATACAGCAGGCCGCAAAAAGCCGGCAGGGTAATATTTGGCGAGCTGATCGAATACGGGAAAGTATGGCGGCTGGGTGCTAACGAAGCAACTGAAATTGAGTTTTACAAAGACGTAAAGATCAGCAACAGCAAGATCAAAAAAGGACGCTATACCCTTTATTGCATTCCCTATGCAGATAAATGGACCCTCATCCTTAATAAAGAAACCGATACCTGGGGCTCTTTTAAATACGATATGAAAAAAGACCTGCTGCGGGTAACCATCCCGGTTCAAAAGCAGGTAGAACTAACAGAAGAATTTGTTATGGCCTTTGAAAAAATATCCGGCGGTGCCGCTCTTGCGATCGCCTGGGATGATGTAAAACTTACATTACCCATCTCATTTTAACCTGTTTCAGAATGTATACCAGAAAGAAAATATTATTTACCGCATTATTTTTTACGGGGTTAGTTTTCACAGCTTGCAGCCGGCCGGCTAAAAAAAATCCCGAAGAGAACATGGTTAAACAGATTCCCGCTATTATAAAAGACAGCAACCTGCTGTCGATCGACAGGTCGCCCATGGACATGATCTATTTTCCCGTTGATTACCCTAAAGAAAAGATGGCAAACCCCGGCCTGCAGGATCCTTTGGCAAGGGTAATTTACAGCCGCCCTCAAAAGAACGGCAGGCTGATATTTGCCGATACCTCTGTAACCAAAAACGTTATTCAGCATTACGGACAGGAGTGGAGACTGGGCGCCAATGAAGCAACAGAAATTGAATTTTTCAAAACGGCTACCATCAATGGAAAAAGGATCGCCCCGGGCCGCTATATCATTTATTGTATTCCTTCCCCCGATAAATGGAAGATTATTTTCAACAGCAACCTGTTCAGTTGGGGATTGCACATGGATAAAAACAAAGACATTACTGAAACCGATATAGCGGTGATCAATAACGACCGCCCGGCAGAATATTTCACCATGGTATTTCAGAATGCCGCCTATGGCTGCAACCTGGTAATGGAATGGGGTGATGTGAAAGCCATTATGCCCATCAGTTTTAACTAAGGTTCGCTCATTTTTTTTATTGATATTTACATAATGTGCGGAATTGCAGGCATATTATTAAATACCCCCAACCCGGCTGCACCTGTCTATTTAAAAAAAATGACAGAGGCTTTGACGCATCGTGGACCCGATGGAGAAGGGTACTGGAGTAACCGGAAAAACACCATTCACCTGGGCCATCGCAGGCTTTCCATCATCGACCTCAGCAATAATGCCGCCCAACCCATGCCGTATGCGGGCCGATATCAGGTCGTTCACAACGGCGAGATCTATAATTACATTGAAATAAGGAACTTTTTACAGAATAAAGGCTACAGTTTCACCTCTAAATCCGATACAGAAGTAATAGCAGCAGCCTATGATTACTGGAAAGAAAGATGCCTGCAGCAATTCGACGGTATGTTTGCTTTTGCCATTTGGGATGAAAAGGAAGAACAGCTTTTTGCAGCAAGGGACCGCTTTGGAGAAAAGCCTTTTTATTATTATGAAGATGAGGAAAATTTTGTTTTTGCCAGCGAGATGAAGGCCTTGTGGAAGATCGGCATTGAAAGAACGGTTGATAATAAAATGCTGCTCAACTATCTTTCCCTGGGGCATGTTCAGAATTGCGTGGATAAGGAACAAACCTTCTTCGAATCGGTTTATTCGCTTCCGCCTTCTCACTACCTGCATTTCTCGCCGGCAACACAACCGTCGAGAATAAAACGATATTGGCAGATCAACAAAGAAATTAAAATTGAAATCTCGGCAGCGGATGCCGTAGAAAAATTTGCCGAATTACTCAACAGCTCCGTAAAACGACGCCTGCGAAGCGATGTGCCTGTTGGAACAAGTTTAAGCGGCGGTTTAGACAGTTCAACCATTACCGCCTGTATAATGGGTGCCGGAAAAAGATCTTCGGTAGAAGACTCCGCAACCGTTTTTGGAAATCAATCCGGTCGCCTGCAAACCTTCTCTGCCCTATTTCCGGGTTTTGAAAATGATGAATCAGCTTATATTAAACAGGTAACCGAAAGCCTGGCAATAAAGAATTACCCGGTATATCCTACGGCAGCCGGGCTCATCAATGAATTTGAAAAGATCTGCTATCACCAGGAAGAACCCTTTCAGTCGTCGGGCATTTATGCACAATACAAGGTTTTTGAACAGGCAAGGCAGCAACAGGTTACCGTTTTACTCGACGGGCAGGGGGCCGATGAAACCCTTGCGGGCTACCCGAAATTCATCCACTGGTACCTGCAGGAAGTATTGAGCAGGCATAAACTGGGATCGGCGCAGGTGGAACGAAAAGCCTTTCAAAAAAATGATCAGCCTTTTCTATGGGATACTAAAAATATCATTGCCGCATTCCTTCCTTCACACGCCGCCATACAACTTGAAAGAAAAGAATACCTCAAAACGATCCGCCACCCGGACCTGAATCCGGCATTTTTAAAATCAGTGGCGGGCAGGGAATGGGAAGGAATTCATAAGCCCATTGTTACAAAACTGAACGACATCTTATATTTTCATACCGCTGAGATGGGATTGGAAGAACTGCTTCGTTTTGCCGACCGCAACAGCATGGCACATGGCTGTGAAGTACGATTGCCCTTTTTAAACCACGAGCTGGTGGAGTTTGTTTTTTCACTTCCCTCGCAATTAAAAATGCATGAAGGCTGGACTAAATTTCTGCTGAGGAAAGCGATGGATAAAAAACTGCCCGATGAAATTGTATGGCGAAAAGAAAAAGTAGGTTTTGAAACACCGCAAAAAAACTGGATGCAGGATCCGGCCCTGCTGGAATACATTCACGAATCGAAACGAAAACTGATCAATGCCGGAATTCTGAATAAAGCCGTGCTTGATAAACCGGCAGAACCCAAAGCAGCACATGATGATAAAAATTTCGACTGGAGGTATTTGTGTGCTGCACAACTTCTTTAACTTGTTATTCGCTGTTAATTCCCCAACTTTGCACGGCCAACCGATTCATATTTAAATATTCATACAACATGAAGCTTGCTACAAAACTCATTCACGCCGGTGCAGAACCGGACCCAAGTACCGGGGCCATCATGACCCCCATTTACCAAACAAGCACCTATGTACAGGCCGCACCCGCAAAGCACAAAGGCTACGAATATGCCCGCAGCCAGAACCCAACCCGCAAAGCTTTGGAAGACGCCTATGCGATCATTGAAAACGCAAAATTTGCCCTGGCCTTCGGCAGCGGTGTGGCGGCAACCGACAGCGTGATGAAATTACTGAACCCGGGCGATGAAGTGGTCGCCGCCAACGACATGTACGGAGGCAGCTACCGGTTGTTTACCAAAGTATGGGAACGCTACGGAATAAAATTCAAATACATTGACACTACCGATGCAGCTAACGTAAAAGCAGCCGTAACCACCAGCACCAAACTCATCTGGGTAGAAACCCCAACCAACCCATTGATGAACATCAGCGACATCGCTGCCATTGCTGCCATTGCAAAATCAGCAAATGCCTGGCTTTGCGTGGATAACACATTTGCTTCTCCCTATTTACAAAATCCACTGGACCTTGGTGCCGATATGGTAATGCACTCGGCCACCAAATACCTGGGCGGGCATAGTGATGTGATACAGGGGGCCCTGATGATGAACGATCCCGAATTACGGGAAAAATTATATTTCATACAAAAAAGCTGCGGCGCCGTACCCGGCCCCATGGATTGCTTTTTGGTACTGCGGGGAATAAAAACACTGCATGTAAGAATGAAACAACATTGTGAGAACGGGGAGAAGATCGCACACTGCCTCCGCAGTCACCCCAAAGTGGCAAGGGTATACTGGCCCGGTTTTGAAGACAGCCCGGGCCATGCCGTGGCGAAAAAACAAATGCGTGGCTTTGGCGGCATGATCAGCTTTGTACTTAAAGACGAAACCGTGGAAGCCGCCACAAAGGTTTTATCATCTACCCATCTTTTTTCATTGGCAGAGAGCCTGGGTGGTGTTGAATCGCTCATCAACCACCCGGCAAGCATGACGCATGCAAGCATACCCAGGGAAGAAAGGATCAAGAACGGATTGTCTGATTCATTGATAAGGCTGAGCGTTGGAATAGAAGACGCCGACGACCTGATCGAAGACCTTAAACAGGCAATTGGATAAACCATGAACTACCTGGTTGAAATCATCGGCTGGATCGGCGCTGTGCTGATCACGGGCGCTTATTTCCTTAACATCAATGGCAAACTTAGCAGTTCTTCCCGGCTGTACATTGCAAGTAACCTGGTTGGCGGTATCTTCTTTACCATCAATACCCTCGTTCACCATGCCTACCCGTCCATGATCGTGAATATCATCTGGGTGTTCATTGCGGTAGCCGCCCTGTTCAAGAAGAAAAAACAGGCAAACTGATGAATTGGTGAAAAATGATATCAAAATATTTTTAGACGGCAAGGTTGATCTCTACAATCAACCTTCTTTTATTAAAGACGATCCCATTTCTGTACCCAGGCAGTTCACAAAAAAACAGGATATAGAGATCGCTGGATTTTTTGCCGCCGTTTTTTCCTGGGGCAACCGTACCACCATCATCAACAAAGCAAATGAGCTGATGCAACTGATGGACAATGCACCCCATCAATTCTGCCTGCAACATTCCGGAAATGACCTGAAGAAATTGCTTTCCTTCAAACACCGCACATTCAATGCCACCGACCTGTTGTATTTTGTTTCTTTCTTCAACATGCATTATCGAAAGCATCAATCCCTTGAACCGGCTTTTACGCAATGGATGAATAAAAAAGAGGAGACCGTGGAAAATGCACTCAACAGGTTTTATCATTATTTCTTTTCATTGCCCGATATTCCACAAAGGACCCGTAAGCATATTGCCTCCCCGGAAAAGAACTCCTCATGCAAAAGGCTTAACATGTTCCTGCGCTGGATGGTTCGTAAGGATCCAAATGGCGTTGACTTTGGCCTGTGGAATAATATTTCTCCTTCGCAGTTAATTTGCCCGCTGGATGTACATGTAATACGGGTAGCAACTCAATTGAATTTATTGCAACGAAAGATCCCCGACTGGCAGGCGGCATTGGAACTGACCGCCTTTTTGCGTACATTGGATAGCGCCGACCCGGTAAAATATGATTTTGCCCTGTTTGGAACAGGCGTAATGGAAAATAAGATATTACTGCGTGGTACTAAATAATTCCTTTATGGAAAATGCTGAACTGGTCCGTTTACTTAATAAAGAGCTGGCAACTGACCTGGCAGATAAGCTTTCTTACAACGAGATACATGCACAGTTGTCTGGCAGGATGAACCAACTGATACGATATGATTTTGAAAAACTGGTTTCCCTCCTTTACCGCATCGATGTAAGTGAGCAGAAATTAAAATCACTGCTTCAGCAGTTTCCCGGTGAAGATGCCGGCAACATCATTGCCACACTCATCCTGGAGCGCCAGGAACAGAAATTAAAAACCCGTAAGCAATTCAGCCAACGGGATAATAATTTTACCGAAGAAGAGAAATGGTGATCTATTGCTCCTGTAACCGATGCTCGTGCTTTTTATTGCCGAACATAAGCTCCTGCACTTTTTCCTTGTCTTCCTTTTCTTTCTTAAGGTCGAACATGGTGCCAAACACATGATCCCACAGGGTGGAGCTCACCCCAAAGCCCATATGGTCGTTTTTATAATGATGCAGGTGATGATTACGCCACAATGGTTTC
>DAOQRQ010000047.1:0-11718 GCA_035355815.1 Ferruginibacter sp.
AGCAGGTTCGGGCAGTCTTACAAAAAATTACTTATTGTCCATACTCACCGGCGTATTGTGGTACGCACAATTCTTTTTCTACGGCCTTGGTCATGTACGCATGGGTAATTACAAATTCACCAGCTGGGCCATACACATGATCATGCTGGTACTGTTCAGTTCCATTACCGGCCTGGTAATGAAAGAATGGAAGAATTGCAGTTCCGTTACCATGCGTTTGCTGATACTGGCGCTTTTGGTTTTAATTACTGCAGTAATATTGCTAACTTATGGTAATTACCTGGGCGGTGTTTAATCCCCATATCATCATTTATGCAGCCTGATACTTCTTTATCATCTCAAAACATTCCGATATACATCATTGGGGCCGGCGGCATTGTAAATACGGCTCACCTGCCTGCTTACGGGATCGCCGGTTTTAACGTGCAGGGCATTTATGATATCGTTCCTGGAAAAGCGAGTTCAACCGCCGCTCATTTTAATGTGCCGCATGTTTTTGCCAGTGTGAACGAGATGATCGCTCATGCACCCTCAAATGCCGTGTTTGATGTGGCGGTTCCCGGTTCGCAAACGGTTGCTTTATTGGAGCAGTTGCCTGTTGGTGCAAGAGTGCTTTTGCAAAAACCCATGGGGGAGAGTTACAAAGCAGCCAGGCAAATACTGGAGATCACCCGTAATAAAAAAATGCTGGCCGGTATCAATTTTCAACTGCGGTATGCTCCTTATATCCTGGCGGCAAAAGAACTGATCAATAAAGGCCTGCTTGGTGACCTGAACGATATTGAAGTGAACGTAAATGTTTACACCCCCTGGCATATCTGGGATTTTTTACAGGCGGCACCCAGGGTAGAGATATTGTATCATAGTATTCATTATATCGACCTGGTGAGGAATTTGCTTGGCAGGCCCCAATCGGTTTATGCAAAAACAACAAGGCATCCTGCCATGCCGAAGCTGGCTTCTGTACGCAGCAACATCATTATGGATTACGGCGATATGGTACGGGCCAATATCCTTACCAACCATTGCCACAATTATGGCATACCCAAACAACAATCGTACATAAAGATAGAAGGGAGTAAAGGCGCTGTGATCATAAATTTCGGGGCGCTCATTAATTATCCCCGGGGTGCCGCCGATAGTTTTGAATATGTGTTACTGGAAGAAGGGAAGGAGCCGCAATGGCAGCAGTTGAAGATAGAAGGCAGCTGGTTCCCACATGCTTTTATCGGCAGCATGAATGAAATGATGCTTGCCGCTGCCGGAATAATTGAACGGCCGGATAACAGCGTGGAAGATTGTATTGATACCATGGCCTGCCTGGAAGCTGCTTATAAAAGCAGTGAACAGGGTGGAGTTGGTCTTGATACTATAGTATGACTTAAAAAAAACAGAATGAAAAAAATAATTTTTATACTCCTGGTTTTTCTTCAGCAAGAACCGTTTGCCCAGCAGATCGCTTTTCCCGGGGCCGAGGGTTTTGGTAAATACGCCACCGGCGGAAGGGGAGGTAAGGTAGCTGCAGTAACCAACCTGAATGACAGTGGCGAAGGCAGTTTGAGGGACGCATTGGAAAAATTTCCCGGCGAACCGCTTACCATCATTTTTAAAGTTTCAGGTATTATAGAACTGCAATCTAAAATTCAGATCAAGCGCAGCAACCTAACCATTGCCGGCCAAACGGCTCCGGGCGATGGCATTTGTTTAAAAAATCAGTCTTTCATTCTCAACGGTGCATCTGCCAAAGGCAATCATGGTAATATCATCATCCGCTTTATCCGTTCACGTCCCGGTGGCACCGATAAAAAAGGATTGTATGGATTTGATATGGAGAACTGCCACGATGTGATCATTGATCACTGCAGTTTTAGCTGGGCCAATGAAGAATGTGCTGCCATGTACGATACAAAGAATACCACCGTGCAATGGTGTATCGTTAGTGAAGGTTTGTATGAAGCCGGGCATCAGAAGGGCCATCGTTCTTATGGTGGCGTTTGGGGCGGACAGTATGCCAGCTATCACCATAATTTAATAGCGCATCAAAACAGCCGTGCCGTTCGGTTTAATGGCGCCAGGGCACACGATACCATGGCAATCATCGATTACAGAAATAACGTGATCTACAATTGGGGTAATACAAATGCCTGTTATGGGGGTGAAGTAAATATCGCCGGAGGCGTTTCCCAGGTTAACCTGGTGAATAATTATTACAAACCAGGGCCAGCCACTGCACAAATAGAACTGAAATTTGTTCACGCCAGCTATGCAGCCGGTGCAGCAAAAGGAACCGGTGAATGGTACCTTGCCGGTAATGTTATGGAAGAAAGTAAGTCACTTACCAAAAAGAACTTTAAAGGACTTGATCTGGCGGAAGAAGGCTATCCCAAAAAAGCTGAAGCAAATAATGCTTTCCCGATTGCTGCAGCAATACCGGAACAGACCGCAGCAGCAGCTTTTGAAGCAGTATTGAAATATGGCGGAACCGTTTTACCGAAACGGGATGCAACGGATGAGCGTGTTATTAATGAAACAAGAACGGGTAAGGCAAGTGGTAAAGGTGTTTTTGGCAAAGCAGGTATCATTGATTCTCCTGAAGCTGTTGGCGGTTGGGCAACCTATCAATCATTGCCTGCACCAGTTGATACAGATGAAGATGGTATGCCTGACGAATGGGAAAAAAAGAATGGTTTAAATGCTGCCGATGCCAATGACGGAAATATAGTTGGTACAGATGGATTTACTATGCTGGAAAAATATTTGAATGAACTGGCGATTATTAAGCAGGCTATATGAGATCAAATCGTATTTTTTTTCTGTCATTATTTCTTTCGACCGGTTTCGTAACAGGTATGTATGCCCAGGCAAAAAGATCAATTAAAAAAGAGCATGTTGTAATTGATGTTATTAACCCGGAACAGCCACGGGTGAAGTTTGGCGTTGAACGGTTACAGGCTTCATTGATACAGGCTGGTTATACGGTATCAGTAAATACCAGGCCTCCCTTTCTTGCATCAAAGAAAAATATCTTGGTAGAGGACCTGCTGGAACGGGTGTTAAATCTTCCGGGAGATATATCAATTGAAAAGCGGAGAAATCTGCTGAAAAAAGAGGGTTATATTATTAAGTCTGAAAACGACAGTAATATTTATATAGCAGGTAACGATCCCAGCGGAACACTGTATGGATGCCTTGCCCTGGCAGAAAAATTTTTATCGGGAAGAAAATGGCCTGGAAAAACCGACATGGTTGACAGCCCGGAAATGGTCTTGCGTGGCCAATGCATCGGCATACAAAAATCAACTTATCTCACCGGAAGAAACGTGTATGAATATCCCTATACACCCGAAACCTTCCCCTGGTTCTACGACAAAAAATTATGGCTGCAGGTTTTGGATTCGATGGTTGATAACCGGATGAATTCCCTGTATCTCTGGAACGGCCATCCTTTTGCGTCATTGGTAAGACTGAAGGATTATCCTTATGCGGTTGAAGTGGATGATGCCACGTTCAAAAAAAATGAGGAGATATACCGTTTCATTACTACGGAAGCCGATAGGAGAGGCATCTGGGTGATACAGATGTTTTACAATATCATCGTATCAAAACCTTTTGCAGAATACCACAAAATAAAAACACAGGAAAGAGAAAGGCCCATCATTCCTTTGATTGCCGACTACACCAGAAAATCTATTGCTGCTTTTGTAGAGAAATATCCGAATGTTGGTTTAATGGTTTGTTTGGGCGAAGCGATGGAGGGTGTGGGCAAGGATGATGTGGAATGGTTTACCAAAACAATCATTCCCGGCGTAAAAGATGGATTGAAAGCATTGGGCAAAACCGAAGAACCACCCATTGTTTTACGGGCACATGATACAGATGCGCCATCAGTAATGGAAGCAGCCTTACCCATCTACAAAAATTTATACACCGAAGCAAAGTTCAATGGCGAGGCATTAACCTATGCCAGGCCAAGGGGTGAATGGGCGAAACTGCACCAGCGCTTGAGTAAATTAGGAAGTGTGCAGATAGAGAATGTTCATATACTCGCCAACCTGGAACCGTTTCGTTATGGTTCGCCGGATTTTATTCAGCAATCGGTTGTTGGTATGCATGAAGTGATGGGAGGAAATGGTTTACATCTCTATCCGCAGGCATCTTATTGGGACTGGCCTTACAGCGCTGACAGCGTGAAAGGCAAAAGGCTATTACAGATCGAAAGAGACTGGATATGGTATAAGGCCTGGAGCCGCTATGCCTGGAAGGCCAACAGAAGCAGGGCTGATGAAATAAATTACTGGAGCATTCAGTTGGCAACAAAATTTGGTTGCAGCAATGCCGATGGAAGAAAGATCCTGGAAGCGTATGAACAATCAGGAGAGATCGCTCCTAAATTATTACGCCGCTTTGGCATTACCGATGGAAACCGGCAGACATTAACCCTGGGTATGTTAATGACTCAGCTCATCAATCCCTATCGCTACGGTTTATTCACCTTATTATATGATGCAGAAAGTCCGGAAGGGGAGATGCTTACAGATTATGCCGACAAAGAGTGGAAAGGTGTAAAGCATATTGGCGAAACACCGGTACAGATCATCAATGAGGTAAAGTTGCATGCTGATAAAGCCGTAGATGCTGTTATGGCTGTTGAAAAAAATATCAAAACCAGTAAAGCAGCATTTGAACGACTGAAGAATGACATGCTTTGTTATAAGGCAATGGCATATCACTTTGCAGAAAAAGCCGCAGCAGCGCTGGATATATTGCGGTATAAATATTCCAATGATATTAAAGACCTGGAAAAGGCCTTGCCGGTGTTAGAAAAAAGCGTAAGCAGCTATAAGCAACTGGTTCATTTAACCAGGGGAACTTACCTGTATGCCAACAGCATGCAAACACAACAGCGCAAAATTCCCATGCGTGGTGCAGATGGCAGGTACAAACACTGGCTGGAGATGTTGCCGGTTTTTGAACAGGAGCTGCGTACATACAAAACCAGGATCGATTCACTGAAACAAGTGGGTGCGGCTGTTAAAGCGGAAGCCAAACCCTTTTCAAATGCAATGGTAAGAACAACCGATTCGGCAGGAGCTTATTTTACCATTGAAGCAGGTGCAAGTATATTTGCCGATACCGGGCTTGTTATAAAATCACATGCACAGGAACTAAAAGGATTGACGGGGGTGAACTTTGGCTATAAGCAGCAATTAATGGAAAGCGCCTCATTCAGTTTTGTATGCGACAGGCCGGTAAAGGTATTGGTAGGTTATTTTAAGACCCAGCGGGCTGCTTTTGCAAAAGATACCCTCTATTTAAAAAAGCCCGAACTGGAAACCAATGCCGGCGCTGATGACCATGGCCAGTCAGATGCAAAGATCAGCAATGCAATTGTTATTGAAGGAATGCCCCCGGTGAATATTCATACCTACAGTTTTAAGGCGGGTAAAAACATACTGAAGCTGGAAAAAGGATTGTGTCTGATCCTTGGTTTTGTGGATGATGATGTGATAATTCCTGTATACGATGCCGGGCTGATAGGCGATAATAAGAATAAGAACCTCGATTGGTTGTTTGAATAGGTCTCACAGACTTTCCCGGATGCACACAGGTGATCTGTGCAAATCTGGCCATCTGTGTGCCGGCATATCAAAGCAAGGTCTTAGACGCCCCGGGGCAGTATTATAATAACGGTAAATACAATGAACAATAGAAAAAGATATTTTACAGCCTGCCTATTTTTATTGGGTATGCATGCATCGCTTGCCCAGGACCTGAAACTCTGGTACAATAAGCCGGCGGTTAAATGGACGGAAGCCTTGCCGCTTGGCAATGGCCGTATTGCTGCTATGGTTTTTGGCGGTGTTGAAAATGACCGTATCCAATTTAACGAAGAGACCTTGTGGAGTGGTGCACCGATAAGTTATAGTCGCCCGGGTGCTTATAAATATTTAGACAGCCTCAGGCAATTGCTTTTTGCGGGTAAGCAAAAAGAAGCAGAGGCATTGGCTGAAAAAGAATTTATGGGCCTTAAAAGTTTTGAAGAGGAAAAAACAAACTGGATAAAAACGGTAACTGCGGATAAAAAATTTGCTGCAGAAGATCTTGATGATACCAAGTGGCAAACCATGACCGTGCCCAGTTGGGATGGTTGGGAAACGGCAGGCTTTGAAGCGCTGGATGGTGCTGTGTGGTTGCGTACAAGTTTTGTTTTGCCCGATGATTGGGAACCAACAGATATGATAGCCGATTTCAACCGCGTACGTGATTGGGATTATTCCTATGTAAATGGTGTGTTGGTGGGCAGCCAGCAAAATGCTGAGGGAAGAAAATATACTATTGCAAAAAATATTTTACATAAGGGGAAAAACAGCCTTGCTGTCCTGATCTTGAATTTTTCAAACAAGGGCGGTATTTATGGTTATAAGGATACAGCAAACCATATCGGTATTTATTCTGTAAATAATGCTAAAGCAAAGATATCTTTGAATGGACAGTGGAAGTATTTGGTAGTAAATGATGATCCGCCACCTGTTGGCAGTTACCAGGCCAGTTATCAGCCTTTTGGCGACCTGAATCTGCAGTTTGCCAATACCGCTGCATATACCAATTATAAAAGAGAACTGGATATTTCCAATGCCATCTCAACCACATCTTATTCCATTGATGGCGTTGACTATAAAAGAGAATATTTTGTTTCGGCGCCAAACCAGGCATTGGTTGTAAATATAGCAGCAAGTAAAAAAGCCAGCATCAGCTTTGATGCGATGCTTAGCAGTCCTCACCGGAACTACACTGTAAAGCAATGGGGTAGGA
Source organism: Ferruginibacter sp. (assembly GCA_035355815.1). Classification (GTDB taxonomy): domain Bacteria; phylum Bacteroidota; class Bacteroidia; order Chitinophagales; family Chitinophagaceae; genus Ferruginibacter. The sequence continues at coordinate 6,814 of DAOQRQ010000047.1, forward strand.
AAACGGTGGCACTTACTGTGCAAGTACGCACCGGCATGCTGTATGGTAAAAGTTATCTGCATATCAAAATAAAGGGAGGCGAATTAAAAATTGAAAACGACGAAAGGGGCACAAAATTTATAGTTGAAAATGCAGATGAAGCTACATTATATTTAACAGCAGCTACCAACTATAAAAATTACCAGGATATTTCTGCAGATCCTGATCTGTCCTGTGCACATGCATTACAAACTGTTGAAAAGAAAACCTATGACGAAATAAAAGCAGCGCATATAAATGAATATCAAAACTGGTTCAACACGTTTTCAATTTCGCTTGGTAGTGAGGCAAATAAAAATACGCCAACTGATGTAAGGCTTGCCGGTTTTGCCGGCGGCAACGATCCTTCCTTTGCTGCACTCTACACACAATACGGAAGATACCTGCTCATTGCTTCTTCAAGGCCCGGCACCAGGCCGGCAAACCTTCAGGGCATCTGGAATGATCTTACCAATCCGCCCTGGGGCAGTAAGTACACTACCAACATAAATGCAGAAATGAATTACTGGCCGGCAGAATTGCTGAACCTTTCTGCCATGCATGAGCCATTGTTTAAAATGATCGAAGAGTTATCTGAAACCGGTAAGCAGACTGCCAAAGACCATTACGATGCACCGGGCTGGGTATTGCACCACAACACGGATCTGTGGCGTGGTACAGCGCCTATCAATGCAGCCAATCATGGTATTTGGGTAACAGGCGGCGCATGGCTTTGCCAGCATTTGTGGGAGCATTATTTGTTTACGCAGGATAAAGAATTTTTAAAGAACAAAGCTTATCCGATCATGAAGGAAGCGGCTTTGTTCTTCAATTCGTTTTTAATAAAAGATCCGGCAACGGGGTATTTGATCAGCACACCATCTAATTCTCCGGAGCAAGGAGGTTTGGTAGCCGGGCCAACCATGGATCACCAGATCATAAGAGCGCTTTTCAAAAATGTAATTACCGCAGGCGGGTTATTAAATGTGGATGCAGGATTAAGAAAAACGCTGCAAAAAAAATATAAACAGATTGCACCAAACAAAATCGGCCAGTATGGCCAATTGCAGGAATGGATGCAGGATGTAGACAGGCCAGATAACAAACACCGCCACATTTCTCATTTGTGGGGCATGTATCCCGGCAGTGAGATTAACTGGGATGAAAACGCTGCTGTAATGAACGCTGCAAAACAATCATTGCTTTTCCGGGGCGATGAAGCAACGGGTTGGAGTCTTGCCTGGAAAATAAATTGCTGGGCCAGGTTTAAAGAAGGGGAGCACACATTCACCATGCTGAAAATGTTGCTGAGCCCCGTTAAAGGCGGCGCCGGCAGTTATCCCAATTTGTTTGATGCACATCCGCCTTTTCAAATTGATGGCAACTTTGGCGGTGCAGCCGGCATCGGCGAAATGCTTGTACAGAGCCACACACAGTTCATTGATATCCTGCCGGCCTTACCTGCTGCATTTGCCAACGGTCAGGTAAAAGGCATTTGTGCAAGAGGCGGTTTTGTGATGGATATAAAATGGGCTAACGGAAAATTGCAGCAACTAAAAGTTTTTTCCAGGGCAGGTTTGCCTTTGCAGTTGCGCTACAACGGAACAATAAAAAATATTTCAACAACAAAAAACGGGGTCTACACTTTTGATGCGTCACTTAGTAAGTTATAATTTTTTTTTGGGTACAGGCTTTTGTACTGCTATTAAGCATCGTTGTGTCACTCACTTGTATTGCATACCATTAGTCAACTTTTTTTTAAACCACAAAGGCGCAAAGTCACAAAGTTTCACCAGGTCTTTGTGTTTCTTCGTGTTCTTGGTGTCTTTGTGGTTCAATGCTTCCGCTCAAAGGCAAGACATCTCCCTAAACAACAAATGGCTAACTTCCATCAATAACAAAGATTGGAAAAAAGTAAATATTCCCCACAATTGGGATGATTACCACGGTTACAGAAGATTACTGCACGGCAACCTGCATGGTGATGCAGTTTATAAAAAGAATATCTCCCTCAAACAAAATAAAACAGGTAAGCGGTTCTTTTTATTTTTTGAAGGAGTTGGCTCTTACGCAACTGTTTTTCTTAACAACAAAAAAATGGGAGAGCATGCAGGAGGAAGGACAACGTTTACTATTGATGTTACCAATGAAATAAAAACAGACGGTAGCAATAATCAACTACTGGTAAAAGCATCCCATCCTGCCAACATTAAAGATCTTCCCTGGGTTTGCGGCGGCTGCAGCGAGGAACGTGGCTTTTCCGAAGGCTCACAGCCAATGGGTATTTTCCGGCCGGTACATTTAATTGTTACCAATGATGTAAGGGTTGAGCCATTTGGTGTTCATGCCTGGGCCGAGATCCAAAACAATACGGCTTTATTATCCGTTAATACCACCCTGAAAAATTATTCGGAACAAAACAGGCAGGTCAGTATCGTTAGCCAACTGGTAGATGCAGCAGGAAAGATTGTAAAAGAAGTTTCTACCCCAAAAATAGTAAAAACAAAGGATTCCATTACTGTTTTACAAAATAGCATTGAGATAGCCAATCCTCATTTATGGAATACAGATGATCCATATCTCTATAAAATTGTTTCTATTATCAAAGAGAAGAATGTTGTAATTGATAAAACAGAAACTGATTTTGGTTTCCGTTTTATCAAATGGAACAATCCTTCTCACCAGTTTACATTAAACGGCAAACCGGTCTTTATAAATGGTATTGCTGAGTATGAGCATTTGCTCGGACAAAGCCATGCATTCAGCAACGAACAGATCGTTGCAAGAATGAAGTGGATAGAAGCTGCAGGTTTTAACGCATTCCGAGATGGCCATCAACCTCATAATTTATTGTACGGAAAACTCTGCAACGAAAAAGGGATTCTCTGGTGGACACAATTATCGGCCCATGTTTGGTACGACACAAGGGAATTCAGGGATAATTTTAAAAAACTCTTAAGAGAATGGGTGATAGAAAGGCGTAATGATCCTTCGGTGATCTTATGGGGCTTACAAAATGAAAGTAAGTTGCCCAAAGAATTTGCGGAAGAATGCACCGCACTCATCCGTTCGCTCGATCCAACTGCATCGTCCCAACGGCTTGTAACCACCTGCAACGGTGGAGAAGGAACCGATTGGGATGTGCCGCAGAACTGGACGGGGACTTATGGCGGTAATCCGGCAAGCTATGCACAGGATCTGAAAAAACAAATACTGGTTGGAGAATACGGTGCCTGGCGTACCATTGACCTGCATACCGAAGGGGGCTTTGTACAAAACGGTATTTTAAGTGAAGACAGGATGACGCAATTGATGGAACAGAAAATAAGATCAGCAGAAAGTGTAAAGGATAGTGTTGCCGGCCAGTTTTTCTGGTTACTTACTTCGCATGATAATCCCGGTCGTGTGCAGGGAGGTGAGGGTGCAAGGGAACTGGATAGGATCGGCCCCGTAAATTATAAAGGCTTGCTTACACCCTGGGAAGAACCAACAGATGCATATTATATGTATCGCAGCAACTATGCTGATAAAAATAAAGAACCGATGGTATACATCGTTTCGCACACCTGGCCCAATCGCTGGATGAAGCCGGGGATCAAAGACAGTATTTATGTGTACAGCAATTGCGATGAAGTGGAATTATTCAATGATATAAACAATGCATCTCTCGGCAAACAAAAAAGGAACGGCATTGGCACCCACTTCCAATGGGATAAAGTGAACATACAATATAATGTGTTGTATGCAGTGGGTTATGTGAATGGGAAGGCAGTTGCAAGAGATACCATGGTATTGTTTCATTTACCGGCATCGCCAGACTTTAATAAACTTTATGTCCCTGCCCAACCAATTACAAAACCGCTGGATGGATACAATTACATCTACCGGGTAAATTGTGGCGGTGCCGATTACAAAGATGAGCATGGAAATGTATGGCTTAAAGACAGGCTGTTCAACCCGGAGATAACCGGCCACGGTTCTGCTTCCTGGACTGCAGATTTTCCAGGGATGCCTTCATTCTTTGCAAGCCAGCGAAGAACTTTTTCTCCCATAAAAAACTCAAAGGACTGGAAACTGTTTCAATCATTCAGGTATGGAAAGGATAAATTAAAGTTTGAATTTGACCTGGAAGATGGAGAATACCTGGTAGAACTCTATTTTATTGAGCCGTGGCTGGGTATCGACGGCGGAATAGATGCAAAGGGAATGCGGTTATTTGATGTGGCAATTAACGATAAAATGCTGTTGAATGACCTGGATATATGGAGTGAGGCAGGACCCAATACCGTATTAAAGAAAACGGTTAAAGCTATGGTGAAGAATGGTAAGATGGTCATTTCATTTCCTGGAACCAAGGTAGGGCAAGCATTAATATCAGCCATTGCCATTGCAAAGAAAGAAGTTCCTGAACCAAGAAGAAGCGCAACAAAAAGAAGCAGCATTAACAGAATGAGCTCTTGGCTGGATATTGGCGACAAGCTATTTGAAAATGAATACATAAGTATAAATTCTCTGCCTTCCAATCTTTTTGGGGCAGACTGGGTTGTGTTAAACAGCAGGGAAGAAGTAAAGCGGTTTGAATTCACATCTTATGAAACGAATGATTTGTTTATTGCAATAAAGACTGGGTACACCGATACCGGTTTTTTAAAAGGTTTTGAAAATACCAAAACACAGATCATTACCGATGAAGATGGCGGGAAATATTATCATGTTTATCGCAGACGCTTTGAGAAAGGAGATACGATGACTTTGAGTATTAATTCAAATATGATTGTTTGCCGGCAGCCGGTAAATACCATGCAACCCGCTTTTGACCTGAAACCAATCACATCTTACCGCACCAATGTAGCCATACCGGGTGAAGGTGTGGTCAAAGAACAATTT
>DAOQRQ010000048.1:0-11688 GCA_035355815.1 Ferruginibacter sp.
CGAAGCGCTGGCCCAAACCGGCGGTTTGCTCTGTATCAATGCCATGCCCGACGGCCAGTACGACACCTACTTTTTAAAAATTGATAATTGCAAGTTCAAGCAGAAAGTGGTACCGGGCGATACACTGATATTGAAGATGGAATTGATAGAACCTATACGCCGGGGAATATGTGTGATGCGTGGAAGTGTATATGTGGGTAATAAGTTGTGTACCGAAGCCGACCTTACGGCACAACTGGTAAAAAGAAATTAAATATATTCGTTGATTACTTGTTATTTGCTCATCGCCAATTAAACTAAATGATCCATCCACACACGTACATTCATCCAAACGCAAAACTGGCAACCAATGTTAAGGTTGACCCATTCAGTGTTATCCATCAAAACGTAGAAATTGGCGAAGGAACCTGGATAGGCAGCAACGTTACCATTATGGAAGGCGCCCGTATCGGCAAGAACTGCCGCATCTTCCCCGGCGCCGTGATCGCCGCCATTCCGCAGGACCTGAAGTTTGAGGGCGAATTAACCACCGTGGAGATCGGCGACAATACCACCATCCGTGAGTTTGTTACCGTTAACCGGGGCAGTAAAGATAAATGGACCACCAAAGTGGGAAACAACTGCCTGATCATGGCTTATAGCCATATTGCCCACGATTGCATCATTGGCAACAACTGCATCATGAGCAATAACACCCAAATGGCCGGCCATGTGGTATTGGGCGATCATGCGATACTGGCGGGCATGTGTGCCATTCACCAGTTTGTACAGATCGGGCAATATGCATTTGTTTCGGGCGGCTCATTGGTAAGCAAAGACGTGCCTCCATATATCAAGGCAGGCCGTACCCCACTTAGTTATGCCGGCGTTAATTCCGTTGGGCTGAAACGCAAAGGATTCAGCCTGGACCGTATCAATAAAATACTCGATATCTACCGCATCATTTATAATAAAGGGATGAATACTTCGCAGGCGCTTAATTTCATCGAAGAAGAATTACCGGCAACCGACGAACGGGATGATATTGTAACCTTCATCCGGGAAAGTGGCCGCGGAATCATCAAACGCTTTACCAAGGGAAGCCAGGAAGATGAGTAAATGACCAATGACCATTTCATTAAATAATACCGGCAAACGCTTCAACCGGGAGTGGATATTCCGCCACTGTAGTTACGAATTTCAGCAAGGGAAAAAATACGCCATCACCGGGCCCAACGGTTCGGGTAAATCCACTTTGTTGCAGGTAATTGCTGGCGCCACGCTTCACAATGAAGGTACAATTGAGTACAGGAACGAACAACGAACAACAAACAACGAGCAATACCACAAATACCTTTCTATAGCCGCACCTTATTTAGAGTTGATCGAAGAAATGACGGCAACGGAAATGCTGGACTTTCATTCAAAATTCAAACCGCTTGATTCTTCTTTTGATATACCGGCAATTTTAAAAACAGTTGGATTGGAGAAAGCGGCCAACAAACAGATCCGTTATTTCAGCAGCGGTATGAAGCAGCGCCTGAAACTGGCGCAGGCTTTCTTCAGCAACACGCCGGTGCTTTTGCTGGATGAACCTACCACAAACTTAGATGCTGACGGTATTGCGCTATATCTTTCACTCATCAATAACTACACAAAAGACCGGCTGGTAATTGTGAGCAGTAATGTAACCCAGGAATATGATTTTTGTGAAGAGGTGATTGAGATTGGGAAGTACAAATGATCAGTCATCAACTATTTTATACGAACATCCTTCAAAAAACATTGTTTTCTTTGATTTAGAATCTAAAACTACGAGGGTACCAATAGTTATTTCATTCCCAACAACTAATTTTCTATTTATATATTTTAGATAAGCACCTAATGAAACTGTTGTTTCCATAACACTAGAAAATCCTTCGCCACCAAAATAAATTGTAACACCGACACCTTCTTTAGGAATATTGACACTTGTTACAATCCTAATTGAAGTATCAGACAGTTGTGATTTTTTTATAAAATTGCCGCTAACTCCAGAAAAGTAAATCTTTGGCTTATTCTGGCTGTACCCTTCAATTGTTGACGAGAATACAAAAACAGCAAATAAAGAAACTCTAATCATTTGAATAGTTTTCCTTTTGTAAATTAATCTCAACGCCTGCTTGCAATGAGCAAATTCAGGTCGGTGAACTTAAGATCAAACCGTTCGCTTAAATAAAAATTGGTAAGACTTCCTTTAAAGAGATAGATGCCGCTGCGGATATTTATCTTATGCCAGATGATATTGTCGATACCGCCATCTTCTCCCGTTTCCAGCATCAGCGGCATCAGCACATTACTGATGGCCTGTGAAGCCGTACGGGCAAAACCGCTGGGTATATTGGGAACACAATAATGGATCACTTCGTTCTTGGTGAACACCGGCTTTTCATGTGTGGTTACTTTACTGGTCTCGAAACAACCGCCGTGATCGATACTTACATCTACGATCACACTGCCGGGCCGCATGTTGCTAACGGTTTCTTCTGTTACCACAACAGGTGTTCTTCCGCCGGCACCACTTAGTGCACCAACGGCCACATCGCATGTTTTTAACTGTTTGGCTAATATCTTTGGTTCAATCACCGATGTCCATAGCCGTACCCCGATATTATTCTGTAACCGCTTTAAGCGGTAAATGCTGTTATCAAAAACCTTTACACTGGCGCCCATGGCCAGCGCCGTTCTGGCCGCATATTCGCCCACAATACCGGCGCCGATGATGATGACCTTTGTTGGAGGAATGCCGCTGATGCCCCCAACCAAAACTCCTTTGCCGTTATTTGTCTTGCTTAAATACTGACCGGCGATCAGCATCACCGCACTGCCGGCGATCTCACTCATGCTTCTAACAATGGGATTGTGGCCGCTGTCGTCTTTCAGGTTCTCAAAACTAAGCGCCGTAATTTTCTTATCCATCATCTTCTGCAATATCTCCCGTTTCATCACGGCCAGGTGTATCGGGGAAATGATATACTGGTTCGGTTTCAGCAACTCACATTCGCTCTCACTCACCGGGGCGCTCTTTACCAGGATATCGCATTCAAACACCTGCTTTTTATCATATGCTATTTTGGCGCCCGCATCACTGTAGTCTTTGTCGGTATAACTGGCGCCATCGCCCGCCTTTGTTTCCACCACCACCTGGTGGCCATTGGCAACCATCACCCCTACTGCTTCGGGAGTAAGGGCAATCCTGTTCTCATTAAAAGAGTTCTCTTTGGGAATTCCGATCAGTAACTCAGAGCCTTTGGATTTAACATCCAGGGTCTCTTCGAGTGTTTCATACGAAAATGAAGAAGATACATAAGGTCTTGACGAAGCCATAAAGCTGAATTGTAAGCTTACAAATTACAAATTTATTTGCAGCTTTCTGGTATTATCATTCACATATGTTATGGTAACATGCAGCGTATCATCCGGGAAGATACCGGGGGCTTTTTCGGGCCATTCCACCAGGCAGGTATTGCCCGAGAAAAGACAATCTTCCACCCCGGCATTAATGGCTTCTGTTTCATCCTTCATGCGATACAGGTCCATATGGTAAATGGTTTGGCCTCCGGCTGTTTTATAGTGATTGATAATGGAGAACGTGGGGCTTGAGATGGCATCTTTTACTTCCATTACTTCACAAAGGGCGTGGATGAAGGTTGTTTTGCCAGCACCCATTTCGCCATGAAAGGCAAGCACTTTATATACGGTTGAAGCCGGCATCAGCTTTGTTGCCGCCTCTTTGATCTTATCCAGCGTAAAATTTACCTCCATGTTGCAAAGATATTTTCCTTCATTAGTAATCGGGCTACAATTTCAGTGAATAATTTCGCATTATGGAAAAAGTTGAATGGAAGGTAGAAGGCATGGATTGTACGAATTGTGCGGTTACCATCAGCCGGTATCTTCAAAAAGAGGGACAAAAAGATGTGAAAGTGAATTTTATTGGCGGCGAAGTCAGCTTTGAGATGGCTGATGGCAAATCCAAAGAACAGCTTGCCGAAGGAATAGCAGACCTGGGTTACCAGGTAGTTAATGAATCACAAACCACAAACCTAAAACCTAAAACCAAAATCTTTTCCAATCACCTCCAACGCTTCCTCTTCTGCCTCCCGTTCACCTTGGTTTTAATGCTGCACATGCTTCCCTGGCATATTCACTTTTTAATGAACCCCTGGATACAGCTGGCGATATGCATTCCCGTTTTTATCGCAGGCATGGGTTATTTTGGTGTCAGTGCTGTTAAAAGCCTGCGTCGTGGTATTCCAAACATGAATGTGCTCATCGCCATGGGCGCCCTGGCTGCCTTTGTATACAGTTTGACCGGCACGCTTGGCGACCTGGGCGCTGATTATATCTTTTATGAAACCACTGCCACCATCATCACCCTGGTTTTTTTGGGCGAATGGGTGGAACACAAATCGGTTGAAACCACGCAAAAAGAATTGAATAAACTGGCCAGGCAACAAAAAGTAATGGCCAATATGATCGCTTTTGATGACGAACATAAAGAACTCATCTTTCCAATAGAAAATACAAAGCTGCATGTAGGTGATCTCATACTCATAAAACAGGGAGAGCAGGTGCCGATGGATTGCAGGATTTTATGGGGAGATGTTCATGTAAATGAATCTTTACTCACCGGCGAAAGCAAACCGGTTCATAAAACAAAAAAAGAGGCCTTGATCGGTGGAAGCCTGGTAACAGGCGGTACCGTTAAGGCACAGGTGACTGCTGTTGGAAAAGATACGGTACTCAGTAATATTTTAAATCTCGTTAAACAGGCACAGAGCGAAAAACCTCCTGTTCAGCAGCTGGCCGATAAGATCAGCGCTGTATTTGTTCCTGTAGTGATCGCTATCTCAGTCATCTCTTTCCTGGTTAATTACTTTGGCTTTGATGTAAGCGCCACCAGTTCTTTAATGAGAAGCATTGCCGTACTGGTGATCAGTTGCCCCTGTGCCATGGGATTGGCAACGCCGGCCGCCATTGCTGTTGGCCTGGGCAGAGCCGCTAAAAATGGTATTCTTTTCCGCAATGCAAGAAGCCTGGAGTTGTTTAAGAACATCCGGACCGTTGTGTTTGATAAAACAGGTACGTTGACAAAAGGAAACTTCCAGGTTACGGCTATCCACTCAGCAACCCTGGCCGAAGTTGAATTCAGGCGGGTTATTTTCTCGCTTGAAAAATATTCCAACCACCCCATTGCAAAAACAATTACTTCAGAATGGAAGATCAACGATGCCATTCAATGGAAAAAGATAGAAGAGATAAAAGGGCTTGGCATAAAAGCCGAGGATGCTGCCGGCAACACCTGGCTGCTTGGATCACACAAACTTGCCGCTTCACAAACAAACGACTCGTCACACACCGCCTATTTATTACAGAATGAACAACTGGCGGGTTGGTTTGATATGGAAGATGAAATAAGAACAGAAGCAAAAGAAGTGATCAGCTACCTGCATGCTAAAAATATTAAAACCATTTTATTGAGTGGTGATTCCCTGGACCGAACTAAAAAAGTTGCCGATGCTTTAGGTATTGATAACGTGTATGCAGAAAAAACACCCGAAGAGAAATTAATAATCATAGAACGGTTGAATAAAGAAGCACCTGTTGCCATGGTGGGCGACGGCATCAATGATGCACCTGCCCTTGCAAAAGCAACCATTGGCATATCCCTTAGTGAGGCAACACAATTGGCTGTTCAAACCGCACAGGTTGTTTTGATGAACAATGGGATCCGGCATTTGCCGTTGGCATTGGGGCTGGGTAAACACACATTCAGCACCATTAAAGGAAATCTCTTCTGGGCATTCATCTATAATATCGTTGCCATACCCATTGCCGCCATCGGTTTGCTGCAGCCCGGCCTGGCCGCCCTGGCCATGGGTTTCAGCGATGTGGTGCTGGCCATAAATTCCATCAGGCTTAATTACCGGAAAGTGGTTTAATTTCAAGCCATAATTTACCCGGTTGAATATTCATGAAATTTTAAAAGAGCATTGGGGCTTTGATCATTTTCGTCCACTACAGGAAGACATCATTAACGCTGTGCTGGAAGGGAAGGACACACTCGCTCTTCTGCCAACGGGTGGAGGAAAATCAATTTGTTTCCAGGTGCCGGCGTTGGCCAGGGAGGGATTATGCCTGGTGATCAGTCCGCTCATTGCATTGATGAAAGACCAGGTGGAGAACCTGAAACGAAAAGGGATCCCTGCCCTGGCAATCTTTTCGGGCATGAATTTCCCGGAAATAAGAAAGACATTACAGAACGCCGCTTATGGCAATTATAAATTCCTGTATGTTTCTCCCGAACGCCTGGAAACAAACCTGTTCCTGGAATACCTGCCTGCGCTGCACATTAACCTGGTTGCCGTAGATGAGGCCCATTGCATCTCTCAATGGGGTTACGATTTCAGGCCATCGTATACACGTATTGCAAACCTTCGGGAACAATTACCCGGCATACCGGTACTGGCACTTACGGCTTCGGCTACCAGGCCCGTTCAGGATGATATCTGTGATAAACTTCAGTTTGCAAAAACACAGCAGCGTTTTCAGCAATCGTTTGAGCGGCCCAATCTTTCGTATAGTGTTTTCAATGTTCCCTCCAAGCAAAATAAACTGCTGGAGATACTGAATAATGTAAAAGGCACCGCCATTGTTTATTGCAAGACCAGGAAGCACACTACCGAAATTGCACGCCTGCTGCGGATGAATAAGATCAATGCAGATTTTTATCATGCAGGACTCAGTAATGAAGAAAGAAATACCAAACAGGAAAACTGGATCAATGATCGTACCCGGGTAATGGCCTGCACCAATGCGTTTGGGATGGGAATTGACAAAGCCAATGTACGGGTAGTGGTTCACTATGATGTACCCGATTGCCTGGAAAATTATTACCAGGAGGCAGGTAGAGCCGGAAGAGATGGTCAGCGGGCTTATGCGGTATTGCTCTACAGCAGTAAAGAGCTGGAAAACCTGCTGGAACAGGTTGATACCCGCTTTCCGAAAGAAGAAAATATTAAACAGGTATACATTGCCATCATGAACCACCTGCAGATACCTGCAGGCAGCGGCGAAGGAATGAGTTATGATTTTGATATTGCTGTATTCTCATCTGCTTTTAAATTAAACATACTCCTGGTCACGTATGCCATCAAAGCACTGGAACAGGAAGGCATCATCAGCTATAACGAAATTTTCTTCAGCCCTTCAACGGCTGTATTCACTACCAGCAAAGAGGAACTGGTTGATTTTGAGAACCAGCATCCGGAACTTGAACCATTGATAAAAGGTCTCTTGCGTTCGTATGAAGGAATCTTTGATTTCCCTTCAATTGTATATGAAAGCAAGCTGGCTATATTCTTACAACAGGATACGGAAGCGGTTAAAAAGGACCTCGGGAGATTAAATGATTATGGGATCATCAGTTATGCCGCTCAAAAAGATAAGCCACAGATCACCCTGTTACAAAACCGGATGTATGCAGATACGTATCTTATTAACAATGTGAACTACCTGAAACGTAAAGAGAGTTTTGAAAAACGTGTGAATGCCATGACCGGTTATGTTCAGAAGACCAAAGATTGCCGCAGCAAACAGATCGCTTCTTATTTTAACGACGATAAAACCACTACTTGCGGAATATGCGACAACTGCATCAACGCAAAACTGGTCCGGATTAGCCAGGAAGAATTCAATGCCATTTCCAGTCATATTCTTGCCGAGGCCCGAAGATCCTTGCTAAGCTCTGATAAGGTATTAAACGGGTTAAAAGGCTTCAATAAACAAAAGGTTTGGCAAGTAGTGGATTACCTGCAGGCTGAACGAAAAATTGAGGTAGATAAAGAGGGGAATATCACTGCAGTTGGGTAAAGCAGAAGGGGTATAAAATAAAAAAGGGACCAAGATAGAAATCTAGTCCCGCTTTAAAATCCAATATCCTATGAAAAACCGAGACGAAGATACATGGCTTTTTAGGATTCTGCAAGATTTTTAGCAGGTATTTTCAAATTTTTCTTAACGTCTATTGTGTAAAATTTACAAAGAGGTAAAAAAATTCAACCGATTTCATATTTGGTAATCAATGTTTTACATCGTACCCCTTTACTATTTTACTCTTTTGTACCATCCGGTTCTGTACAGGTAACTAGCTCCCTGATACCACGAAATTGCCTCATTTATCAAACTGTCTGACCCCATTGACGGAGTATTCATTCCGGTGATAAAGTCGGGGGTAAATGTTTTTACCATTCGCTGGGGAGATAAGATCACCAATTTCCCGTCCCTGATATATCCCATATCCTGGTAGGTACTTATAAAAGCACGTTCCTTCCCGGAGGCTAGTTGGTAGATATCGTACCCAAAAAAGCGGCTGGTATAATCCAGGTTCATCAACCCAAGAACGGTAGGTGCCAGGTCTATTTGGCTAACCAGCCTTTCTTCCACCATTGGTTTTATCAATTGAGGAGCATAGATCAGGCAAGGGATGTGATACCTGTTCACAGGCAGATCGGTTTTACCGGCGCTTTTTGAACAATGATCGGCCACGATCACAAACAAAGTGCTGTTGAACCAGGGTTTTTGTTGGGCATCTTTTATGAATTTATTGATCGCATAATCGGTGTACTTAACCGCTCCGGCTATCGACTGTGTGGAAGGTGGAATATCAATAAGCCCGTCGGGATAGGTATAAGGACGGTGATTGCTTACGGTCATGATATGGTTGAAGAACAATTTTCCTGCTGCAAAACTTTTATCGCATTGCTGAAGCGTAAAATCAAATGCTGCTATATCATCTACTCCCCATGCCGTGGTATGATGCACCAGGCTATCGGGAATGTCTCGCTGATCAAGAACGGTATAACTGCTGTTGCTGAAGAATTTACCCATGTTGTCAAAAAAAGAATTGCCGCCGTAGATATAATGGCAATCGTATCCTTTGCCTTTTAATACACTGCCCATGGTGAACATATCGTCATTATCAGGCCGGCGAACAATGGATTGGCCGGGTGTGGGAGGAATGGCCAGCGATAAAGCTTCCAGTCCCCTCACCGTTCTTGTGCCGGATGCATAAAATTGTTCAAACCACAATCCATGCGGAATAAGTGAATCCAGGTAAGGGGTAATGTTTTCTTTATTGCCGAACCGTTTCAGGTAATCGCCGCTTAAACTCTCAACACTGATGAGTACAACATTCCATTTATGTGCCGGACTGTCATTTTTTATCTGCCGCTCAATACTTAATGGATCGGCAACAAAACTGGCATTGGGCGCCTGCAGCATTTTTCTTAAAACAGCCATGTTTGCCGTATCGCTCCGGGTAAGATAAAACCGGTTATAGTCAATTTCGTTATTCCAGAAGGCGGTGCCGAATTCATAGATGCCATTGCCCCCGAGTTCATTTATATAATTATTGTTACTGGTATTCTTAATACGGTTATTCACTAAAAAATACCCGGCAACCGGCAATAACATAAAGGACAGGAAAAAGACAGTTCGTTTTCCAAAATGCATACTACCCTGCTGCGACGCCGTGATCTTTTTTCTTACTAAAAACAAGATCAGTACAACAACCAACAGAACGGCTGCAATGATCAACGGCACATTGTACGATTCCCAGATATTTCCCAATACTTCTGTGGTGTAGATGAGATAATCAACTGCAATAAAGTTGAACCGTACATTAAACTCATCCCAGAATACAATTTCGGCACAGGCATTAAGCACCAGGATCAGTGTAATTAAAAAGAATAAAATAAAGAGCGGGATACGCTGCCATTTCTTCTGATACCAGGAATCTTTCATCAACCAGCAGTACAGCGCCACGGGAATGGCAAAGAAGCCCCACACCACCAGGTCGTAAAACAAGCCAATGATGAATACACCGGATAAATAAAGAGGGTTAAGATCAAGGTTTGACCAGCTTTTTATCAACAGGATCAACCGTGTAATAAAACTCAGCGAACAAAGGATGATGGCTAACACAAGCAAAGGCCCAAACCGGTGAGTAAACCAGCGTTGCAAATTTCTCATACTGTAAAAATACGAAGTGCCGGCTTGTAAACCGGCACCATAAATTAAACTCTTTTATTGGTCAGAAGGGAGTTCAGACCATGTGCTAATTAAACCACCCGCTGCTTTTTTTGCTCCGGCTGCGCCCGCCCAGTCCCAAAGCACCCAACAAAGATCGTACAATGGTATTGCCCGCCGTACGGGCCATGCTTTTTACAATGGTATTGTTGGCAACCTTCTCTAAGGTTGATGGTTCTTCTTTCTCTGCCTTTTTCGTCTTGGTTGTTTCTTCTCCTGTTTTCTCTGCAGCTTCCTGCAACTTAGCCGTTAATATCTCATAAGCGCTTTCACTGTCGATTGTTTTATTATACTTGGCAACCAATTTCGACTTTCCTGCTATGGAATCGATCTCTGCATCGGTTAATACATCCATGCGGCTGCGGGGCGCACAAAGCATGGTATGTGCCAGCGGTGTGGGAATACCCTTTTCATTCAGCATGGTTACCAATGCTTCCCCAATTCCCAATTGTGTTATAAGGTCTTCCGTTTTATAAAATTCTGTTTCGGGATAGTTCTCCGATGTTTGTTTGATCACTTTTCTATCCGCAGCAGTAAAGGCCCGTAAAGCATGTTGCACTTTTAACCCAAGCTGTGCCAATACGCTGGCCGGTACGTCCATCGGGTTTTGGGTACAAAAGAAAATGCCAATGCCTTTTGAACGGATGAGCTTAACAATGGTTTCTATCTGTTGCAGTAATGCTGAACTGGCTTCATTAAAGATGAGATGCGCCTCATCAATGAACATCACCAGCTTGGGTTTGTCCATATCCCCCTCTTCAGGGCAGGTGGCATACAATTCGGCAAGCATCTGCAGCATGAACGTAGAAAAAAGCTTGGGTTTGTCCTGCAGGTCTGTTACCCGCAATACACTGATCATTCCGCGGCCATCATCAGCAATACGCATCAGGTCATCCACTTCAAAACTTTTTTCGCCAAAGAAGATATCAGCACCCTGCTGCTGCAGTTCAATCACTTTCCGAAGAATGGTACCGGTGGATGAAGTGGAGATCTTTCCATAGGTTTTTTCAATTTCTGCCTTGCCTTCATCACCAATGTATTGAAGTACTTTTATAAAATCTTTCAGATCAAGTAGTGGCAACTGGTTATCATCACAATATTTAAAGATCAATGCTACTACCCCGCCCTGCGTATCGTTCAACTCCAGTATCTTACTCAGCAGCACGGGTCCAAATTCGCTCACTGTTGCACGCAGGTGAACCCCTTTCTGCCCGGTTAACGTCATCAGTTCGGCAGGAAACAAAGCCGGTTTGTATTCCATCTTCAGTTTCTGATACCGGTCTTTTACTTTTTCATTCTCGGTTCCCATGGCGGCAATGCCGCTCAGGTCGCCTTTAATATCCATCACCAGTACCGGTACACTGGCATCGCTCAAAAATTCACTGATCACCTGCAGGGTTTTTGTTTTACCGGTACCGGTGGCTCCCGCTATAAGACCATGCCGGTTCATTGTTTTCAGCGGTAAAAAAATTCCTGCTTCAGGCACCAGTTCACCATCCAGTACTGCCGCACCGATCTTTACCGATTCGCCCTTGAATGTATAGCCATTGTTGATGGCTTGTATGAATGCTTCTTTAT
>DAOQRQ010000049.1:0-11686 GCA_035355815.1 Ferruginibacter sp.
CGCTCTACATAGGACATAAGATATTTTATAAGAAACTCATTGAACTCCGTGAAAGCAGGGAGTATGCATCCGCGAGGGCAAAATTTGAAGGGTACCGTACGGTCACCATTATCCTGTGGGCATTTATAGAAGGAGCGTCTTTATTCTGTGGTGTTTGCTTTTTCCTGGTAGGAAATTATGTGTTCCTGGTGATGGGCACTTTTCTGGTCTTGCTATTTATCTGGTATAACCCGAGTAAAAGAAGAATGTCATCACAGACAGGGTTGACCGTAAAGGAAATTGAGGAGCTGTAGCTATTACAACCCCAACTCCACCGATGGGTCCCAGAATCTTTTTTTAAAATCAACCACCGTATCGTTCTTAACAGGCACACCGTCTTTTTTCAAAAGTTCTTCCATGTGATCGGGGGTGGAAAAATGATGTTTGCCCGAAAGGATACCCAGCCGGTTCACCACACGCTGGGCCGGTACTTTTGGTTTGGCGCTTCCGGCTGCATTCATTGCCCAGCCTACCATACGGGCGCTTAGCTTTGTTCCCAGGTAATTGGCAATAGCGCCATAAGAAGTAACTCTTCCTTTGGGCACCTGCCTCACTACATCATATACATCCTGGAAAAAACTGAATTCCTTCAACATATCTTTTGGACCTTCCTTTTTAGCGGGCTTTGCCTTAGCCGTTTTTTTAGTAGCCTGTTTTTTCATCACAGAAAAGATACAATTATTATTTAGGTTCTATAGCCCCTCCTTCAGAGGGGTTGGGGAGGCTGCTTCGTTTTGGCTCGGGTACATTTTTGTAGTTGTAAGGACAATGACGACAACCATTACCACAGCAATACCCCCGGCTTAAATGATATTTGGCGGTGAGTACAATAAAACCCTGTTCATTGTAATAATAATCTTCACCCTCTATCCAGCTGTTCTTCATGTTTTAATATTTCCTGTAATTGTTCATCGAGGTCTTTTATTAGTGCAGGAAGTGAAAATTTAAGATAATGTATTTTCCTGCTCTGCGCTATATCCAGGCTTTCGTAATGCGTTTTTATTTTCAATTCTTCTTTTATATTTCCGGCAGCATACACATTGTCCGATTCTTCCAGTATGGTAAGCTCATACATTTCTGCAACCCTTTTTGTGAACCGGTACAGGTCAGGCGAATCGGTTTTCAGGTGAATGATACCGCCGGGTTTTAAAATATAACTGTACAGCCTGAGGAACCGCGGATGTGTCAGTCTTTTTTTTGCCCTTGAAGTACGTAGCTGCGGGTCGGGGAAGGTGATCCATAGTTCACTTACTTCACCCGGTGAAAAATAGTCGGCCAGCCTTTCTATCTGGGTACGTAAAAAACCGGCATTTACACGCTGCTCTTCCAGGCATTTTTTTGCACCCAGGTGCATCCGGTTACCTTTCACATCAACGCCAATAAAATTTTGACCAGGGAACAGCCGGGCCAACCCAACGGTATATTCCCCCCGGCCACAGGCCAGTTCCAGTACCAGGGGATTGGCGTTTTTAAAAAAAACAGCCCATTTACCGGCCATGTCTTCCGGGTATTCCAGCACGTTGGAAAAGGTTTTCAATTCGGCAAACCGCTTTAGTTTTTTTTGAGCCATGGGCGGCAAAGATAATTAATGAGTATTTAATATTCAGGCCCGAACATGAAGTAAAACTGCCTTCAGATAGCGCTACTGAACCATAAATAAAGTAGATTTGTCCTAACAATAAACTAAAGCTACATATATGAATACGGTCATCGTTCCGGTTGATTTTTCAGAAACTTCATTGAATGCCGCCCGCTATGCTGCCCAGTTACTTACCGGCCATTACGGGGTAAACATGATATTATACCACAGTTACAGCAAGTCTTCCGAAGGAGAAAAAGCAACAGCAGATCTGGAGACCTTTAAAGAGACATTGCTGAAAGATCATATCGTTAAAATGGAAGTACTGGCTTACGAAGAAAGCGATTTTGTAGACGGACTGGAAAAAGCCGCACGCCACCGCAGGGCCGACCTGGTGATCATGGGCATTACCGGAAAATCTGCACTGGCACAGGTTTTTTTTGGCAGCAATACCCTGAAGATGGCAGAAAGAAAAGTGTGCCCGGTTCTCATTGTTCCGCAGGATGCGGTGTTTAAGCCATTAAAGAATGTAATGCTCACCTCCGATTTTAAGAACACGGTGGAAACAACACCCTCTGCGCCTATCAAAGACTTCTTAGACGTATTTAACCCGCAGTTGCATGTAGTGAATGTAGATAAGGATCACTACATCTCTCTTACCGAAGATTATGAAAAAGAGAAACAGGAACTGAAACAGATGTTTGCCGGCTATAAGCCTGAATTCTATTTTATGCGCCTGTATGATGTGGATGAGGCAATAAATTTATTTGCAGAGAGCAGGGATATCGACCTGATCATTGCCATTCAGAAAAATCATTCTTTTATAGGAAAGCTGCTAAGCGGCAGCCGTACCAAAACGCTTTCATATCACAGCAAGATGCCAATCCTGGTAATGCATGAGTAAAAGCATTTATGCTGCTACAGGTTCGTAAGTTCTTCGAGCCTGTGTATTACCATGCAATTGCCAAGGCCAAAAAAAGCGATCGTCTCGTTGCACAAACTGTCTCTCACTGTTATCAGCAGGTTGCCGGCTTTGGAGTCGTTCGTATAAATATTTACCGCTTTGGTAATGGCCGGGTAAAACCCTTTTTTATCCAGCTCCAGTTTTCCTGCTTCATCAATCACCAGCCAGCCAGGCTTTTGTATCAGCAACTCCAGCAGCATTGCATTTGCTTTTTCAAATGCCGCATTGTAAAAACGGAACCGGCCTATCGTAGTAAGTAATTCTTTATTGGTTACCATATCGGTACACTCTATATCAAATATTTCTTTTGTTTTAATATTCAGAATTTTACGGGAGCCGTTCATATCCGGCATCAATATACCTTCAATATCATGCTGCCTGTTACACCAGTGCAATAGTTCGGTGGTTTTACCGCTGTGTATGGGCCGGGAAAAGATAATGATGCTCATGCTGGCTTTGTTGGGTCTGAACAGGTGAGCGACCAATGAACCAGCGCCGAAAAGAAAAACCGCCAGCGGGCCAGGCCGCGGTGATCCTTGCTTTTTTGCCAGGCCAATGCAGTGAACCGGCGCAGCATAGGCAGAAATGACAGCGTTATTAAAACCTCATCACTGTACCTGCTTTGTTTTTTCTGCAATAGTTTTTGTATAAGTTTTGTGAACAAGGGACCGATCAGCATGAACCATAACAGGATTGCCGATAATGTCCAGCTTACCGTTTTGGCAACAGCCAGCCAGCCCTGCTTTGTATCGGCAGCAAATACAAACAAGATCACAGATAATACAACCAGTACCAGTATCATCACCCATAATTTCTGGTAGATTGTTTTTCTTTTTGTGGTATTGCCGGTATAAATCTCTTCATTCATCGTTTTGATACTTTCTGAAACCGACATCCTCTTTTCTTCAAAAAAACCACGGAGGATCTTATAAGCGATCCAGGCAATAAGGATCCCGCCTGCCAGGTAAATGGCCAGGTAAGTGCCCACCAGCCACTGGCTTCCATTGCTGGCAGCAAAACCCAGTTGTTTTGCGATAAAAGCAATCATCTCATCCATTGCTTTCCAGAACGACTTGCCAAAGAACAGCGTGAGAACAAGCAGTTTTTGAATGGCCGATTCCAGCATAGCAATGCTGCTTACTAATAAAATACTAAAGAAATTTATTGGCAAGAGACTAAAAACAGCATAACCCAGCAAGGCCTGGAAGGAAACGGCAATATAAGCAGGGAAAGGAGTATGCGGACTTATCATTGCTTTTACAATAAGAACAATAACAGCGGCTTTTAAAAGTTGTTTCTTGTCGTGTGCAACGATCTCTGCCATAAGGCTGATAATGATAACAGCCATTCCGCCTACCACCAGCCCGGTAAAGGGGATCTGCAGGGCATGCATGATACCGCCCAGGCCCGATTCGGTGAATGCCCACAGTGCGGTGAGTCTTTGAACGGCAGCAATGCGTTGTTCGTCGGTGAGATCTTTAAATCCTTTGTGCATGTAAAGAAAGCAAGTGGATACAAATATAAGGAACCGCCTGTGCGCCCCATTTTTATCGTAAGCATATTTGTCTGCTTAGGGGCAATTTGTTATTTTTATTGTTGCTGCATATTTGCCGTTCGCTTGCTGTTCTTCCTTATTCTGCCTGTAACTGCCGTGCAGCCTTTAAATCAACAACCAATGGATAAAGAAGCAAAGAAATTCATGCGTAAAGCCATCCGCCTTTCAGTTGCCAATGTGGAAAAACAAAAGGGTGGGCCCTTTGGAGCTATCGTGGTAAAGGATGGAAAGGTGATCGCCCGTGGCTCCAACCTGGTCACGTCTTCCAATGACCCCACGGCACACGCCGAAGTGGTGGCCATACGCAAGGCCTGTAAGGCGCTTAAAACATTCCAGTTAACCGGTTGTGATATATATACCAGTTGCGAGCCATGCCCCATGTGCCTGGGGGCTATTTACTGGGCCAGGCCCGATAAATTATATTATGCCAACAGTAAGGAAGATGCAGCGGCCATAAACTTTGATGATAAATTTATCTATGAAGAAATTTCAAAACCGGTTGAGGAAAGAAAGCTCTTTACCAAACAGGTGTTGAGAGAGCAGGCGCTGGAAGCGTTTGAAAAATGGAAGACCAGTCCCAATAAAATTGAATATTGATGATCCGTTTTATTTTAAACGATAAGCTGATCGAAACAGAACTGCCGCCCGGAAGTACGGTACTTGATTTTGTGCGCTATCATAAACGGTTAACCGGCACCAAGATCGGTTGCCGCGAAGGAGACTGCGGGGCTTGTACTGTTTTGGTGGGCGATTTTGAAAATGATCAACTGGTTTACCGGTCCATGACCAGCTGCCTGATGCCGTTGGGCAATGCGCAGGGCAAGCACATTGTTTCGGTGGAAGGGATCAATATGAAAGAACTATCACCGGTTCAACAGGCCATGGTGGATACCAATGGTACCCAGTGCGGTTTCTGCAGCATTGGTTTTGTAATGTCACTCACCGGGTTTGTGCTGAATGAGAATGCAAAACAGTATCAGGATGCCATTGCATCCATCGATGGAAACATATGCCGCTGCACCGGTTACAAATCCATTGAAAGGGCAGCAGCCTTACTTTCTGAACAACTGAATGATAAGCCGGAAAAAGAAACTACCGGCTGGCTGGTGAAGAATAATTTTATCCCGGGGTATTTCGTAACAATAAAAGAACGGCTCTTACAGCTAAGAAAAAAAGCTGCGGAACAACCGGCAAATGATGCAAGGCAGCAAATGATCATTGGCGGGGGCACCGACCTGGTAGTTCAAAAAGCGCTGACGGTAAAAAGATCAGTCACCCAACACCTGTTTGATGCAGGAGACCTGCAGGAAATAAAATCTGAAAACAGACGGTGCTATATAGGCGGGGCAGTAACAGTTACCGCTTTCGCAGAATCAGAACTGATCCGGGGAATTTTCCCCAACCTGGCAAAATATATCAAACTCATATCCTCCACACCCATACGTAATATGGCTACCATGGCGGGTAATATCGTAAACGCTTCACCCATCGGCGACATGAGCATCTTCTTCCTGGCGCTTGACAGTGAGCTGGTGCTGTTGGATAAGAACGGCCAAACAAGAACCGTAAAACTCAGGGATTTTTATAAGGGCTACAAACAACTGGATAAAACAGCAGATGAGATCATTGAAAAGATCATCTTTTCGCCACTGCAAAACAATCACTTCAATTTTGAAAAAGTATGTAAACGTACGCATTTGGATATCGCCAGTGTAAATACCGCATGCCAGGTTCAGTATAAAGCAGATGATTCGGTCGAATACATTTATTTGGCAGCCGGCGGTGTAGCGCCCTTTCCCAAATACCTGGCTGCAACAGCTGCTTTTCTGAAAGGAAAAAAAATCAGTGCAGAAGTATTGAAAGAAGCCATAGCCATAATGAATACCGAAATTGCACCCATCAGCGATGCCCGGGGAACAGCCGGTTACAAAAGGTTATTACTACGACAATTATTCCTGGCACATTTTAAATGCAGCGATGCAATCATTAAAGAAGTAGTTTGCTAATAAATGAATACAAGTAAAAATAGTAATACCTTTTACTCCCCTTTAGGAGACGGGGTGGGTAATATTGATGCAGCCAATCATGTAACTGGAAGATCGGTTTACGTGGATGATATTCCCGTGATGGAAGGCCTTTTATTTGTAAAAGTGTTTGATTCGCCGGTAGCGCATGGAAAAATAAAGGGAATTGATTTTTCTGCAGCAGAACGAATACCGGGCATTGTAAAAATATTTTCCTGCAAGGACATACCGGGAGAAAATCAAATTGGTGGCATCATTCCCGATGAGCCTTTTCTGGCCGATCATGAAGTGCACTACCGGGGGCAACCGGTTTTGCTGATTGTTGCCGAAAATGAAGATGCAGCAGAAGAAGCGGCCCGGGAAATTAAAATAGAGACCGATCCGTTGCCCATCATCACGGATCCGAGAGAAGCATTCAGGCAGGGTAAATTATTAAGTCCCTCCAGGAAATTTGTAAAAGGAGATACAGCAGAAGCATTTGGTAAGTGTAAATATATTTTTGAAGGAAGCGCAGAATCCGGGGGGCAGGAACAATTATACCTGGAAACGCAGGGAGCGTACGCCTATCCAACCGAGCACAACAGCGTAAAAATATTTTCATCAACCCAGGGACCTACACAGGTGCAACGTACTGTAGCAAGGGTATTGGGCATAGGAATGAATAAAGTAGAAGTGGATGTACCACGGCTGGGCGGAGGCTTTGGTGGCAAGGAAGACCAGGCTTCTGCATGGGGAACCATGGCGGCTATGACAGCATGGATATTAAAACGTCCTGCCAAATGCATTCCGCACCGCATGGAAGATATGCGCATGACGGGAAAAAGAAATCCATACAGCAGCGATTACAGGATCGGGCTGGATGAAAACTTCAATATCATCGCATACGAAGCAACCTTCTATCAGAACGGCGGTGCTGCTGCGGATCTTTCTCCGGCTATTTTGGAAAGAACATTATTTCACGCTACCAATAGTTATAACATTCCGCATGTAAAAGTGGTGGCACACTCCTGTAAAACAAACCTGCCGCCCAATACCGCCTTCCGTGGCTTTGGCGGTCCGCAGGGAATGTTTGTGATAGAAGCTGCGATCGATCATGCGGCAAAGGCATTGAACATTTCACCCGATCTTATCCAGCGGAAGAACATGATGGATAACGGAGATGAATTTCCTTATGGCCAGATCGTTTCTGAAAGCCAGGCAAAGAACTGCTGGGATGAAGCGACGGATATTTACAATATGGAATCGGTGAAAAAGGAAGTGGAATGGTTCAATAAACAAAACCGGTTTTACAAGAAAGGATGGTCACTGATGCCGGTTTGCTTTGGCATCTCTTTCACCAATACCATGATGAACCAGGCAAGAGCATTGGTGCATGTATATTCTGATGGAACAGTCGGTGTGAGTACCGGTGCCGTAGAAATGGGACAGGGGGTTAATTCAAAAATGCTGCAGGTGGCTGCCGCTTGTTTTGGCATTTCTCATCATAAAATTAAATTAGAAAGCACCAATACAACAAGGGTTGCCAATACCTCCCCTTCTGCAGCCAGCTCCACTGCAGACCTGAATGGCAAAGCATTACTGGATGCCTGTAACCAGGTAAAAGAACGATTGATCACATTCATTAAAACAGAACTCACAGGTGAAGAGGAGACTGATATTGAGATAAGGAATGAAGTGGTTTATATTAATGACGAAGCCTCGGTGTTTAACTGGAAAAATCTGGTGCAGCAGGCCTTTTTAAAACGCATTAACCTGAGTGCAAAAGGACATTATGCAACACCTTATATCAATTTCGATAAAACAATAGAGAAAGGTCACCCCTTTGCCTACCATGTTTACGGAACAGCGCTTACCGTTGCAACAGTTGACTGCCTGCGGGGTACTTATGAAATAGATGCAGTTAAAGTAGTGCATGATTTTGGCAGCAGCATGAACCGGTCTGTTGACCTCGGCCAGTGCGAAGGCGGTATTGTGCAGGGTATTGGCTGGATGACGATGGAAGAAGTGGTATATAATAACGAGGGAAAGCTTTTGTCCAACGCCCTCTCCACCTATAAAATACCCGATATCTACGCTGTTCCTAAAACCCTTGATATAAAATTTTTGAATACAGATGGAAATGAAATGGCCATTTTTAAATCGAAGGCTGTGGGTGAGCCGCCATTGATGTATGGTATAGGTGCTTACTTCGCCATCCGGAATGCGGTTCTTTCATTTAACCCAACAGCAACCGTTCCTTATTCAGCGCCCATCACCCCTGAAAAGGTCTTGATGGCCTTATACAGCAGCAATGAAAAATAAGAACTGCATATACAGCAACCGTTGCTGGCTGGATGGAAAACTTCAGCCCGCTGCTGTTTGTTTTGAAGAGGGTATCATCACGGAGATACATCAGCATAAAATGGATGGAGCAAACGATGTTGGAGATCATATCTTAATGCCCGGTATCATTGATGCCCATGTTCATATCAATGAACCGGGAAGAACAGACTGGGAAGGTTTTGATACGGGCACACAGGCTGCGGCAGCCGGCGGTATCACAACGATCGTTGATATGCCGCTGAATGCAAGCCCGGTTACAACCGATGCGGCAGCATTCAAATTAAAACTCAATGCAGCGGTTGGAAAAATGAATGTAAATGTTGGTTTTTATGGCGGACTGATCCCGGGCAATCAAAACGACCTGGAAGGGCTGGTACGGATGGGGGTACTGGGCATCAAATGTTTTCTCACACATTCCGGCATTGATGAATTCCCCAATGTTACTGAAAAGCAACTGGAAGAAGTCATGCCACTGATCGCCAGGCACCACATTCCTTTGCTTGTTCATTGTGAACTGGAGGCAGATTGTATTAACGAACTGGAAACACATCCAACCAGCTATGCTGCATACCTTAACAGCCGGCCAAAACAATGGGAGAACAACGCCATAGAACTCATGATAGCGCTTTGTGGCAAACATAGCTGTGCTACACATATAGTGCACGTGTCATCGGCCCAGGCATTGCTGCAAATAAAAAAAGCAAAAAGAGAGGGCTTATTGTTAACGGCAGAAACCTGTCCACACTATATTTACTTTAATGCAGAAAATATTCCCGATGCCGATTGTTTGTATAAATGTGCGCCACCCATCCGGGAAAAAGAGAACAACGAACTCCTGAAAAAAGCACTGGCAGATGGCGTATTGAATTTTATTGCAACCGATCATTCGCCGGCGCCACCGGCTATTAAAGAACTGCAAAGCGGCAATCTTAAAAAAGCCTGGGGCGGTATTGCAGGATTACAGTTCTTGTTACCTGCTTCATGGACGGCCATGAAAGAACGCATTTCCCTTGAAAAATTCATTCCTTTGCTTACCGAACACCCGGCCTGGTTTTTACAGGTTGAAAACAGGAAGGGCCGCCTGGCTGTTGGCTACGACGCCGACCTGGTAGTATGGAACCCAGAAGAAAAATTTGAGGTAAGGACCGAAGATATTTTACACCGGCATAATTGCAGTCCTTATACCGGCAAGCAGTTATCGGGAACTGTACAACAAACAATCGTAAACGGAATTACTGTTTATCAAAATAAAAAGATAATTAACAAAAACGCAGGACAATGGCTTTTGAGAAAGTAAAAGAAATAATAAAAGAGGCCCCGGCTTTTACACAACTAACAGACCTTGTATCTGAACGGCTGGGAGGAAAAGTATTGTATGCCACCGATGATTTCTTTGCAGAAAAAGAAAACCTCATCAAGCCAACAAGGGGTGTTTTTATAACCGATAAATATACCGACCGGGGCAAGTGGATGGACGGGTGGGAGAGCCGGCGCAAACGTACACCGGGACACGACTGGGCGGTTATTCAGCTTGCTACGCCAGGCAAGATCCTTGGCTTTGATATCGACACCAATTTTTTCCTGGGCAATCATCCGCCCCACGCATCTGTTGAAGCGATCAATATTACCGATGCTTCAACAATTACCGATTGGGATAAAGTAAACTGGAAGGAGATCCTGCCGAAGTCTCATCTGGATGCCGGCTCACAGAATTTTTACGAATGCAGCAGCAACGAAATTTATTCGCATATCCGCCTGCATATTTATCCGGATGGGGGCGTAGCGAGGTTAAGAGTATATGGCGAAGTATTTAAGAACTGGGGCATTGTTTCTGCCGAAGAAATAATTGACCTGGCAGCAGCGATCAACGGAGGTAAAGCCATTGCATGCAACGATATGTTCTTCAGTGCCATGGGTAACCTCATCATGCCGGGCCGGGGTGTTAATATGGGCGATGGCTGGGAAACAAAGCGAAACCGTACACCCAACAACCGGGATTGGGTTGTTTTAAAACTGGCCCACCAGGGAAGTGTTGAACGTATTATAGTTGACACCTGTCACTTTAAAGGAAACTACCCCGACAGTTGTTCCATTGAAGGATGCCTGAGCAATAGCGATGAGGACGTGATCAATGATAAAGTGCAATGGCAAACAATATTGCCTCAGCAAAAACTGAGTGCTGATAATGTGCATGAATTTGTAAGGGAGGTAAACGGCGGGAAGATCTTTTCACATATAAGATTGAATATCTTTCCCGACGGAGGCATCAGCAGGCTGCGCTTGTTTGGTAAGAAAAAAGATCAATAATGCTCGGAATCATTTTATTGTCGGTACTCGGGTTTGTCCTGGTCATGCTCAGCATCATGACCTACTACCTCCGTGGCATAGCCCGCCAGGCGGAAACAGAAGACGAAGCCGGTGCAGGTATAGAAAAGAAGAAAGAAGAGATAGCTTCTTCGCAGAACTTTGTATATACCGCCCTGATACTTGTATCGGTGGGCCTGGTTGCATCCTTATATATATATGTAAGGGGTACTGCCTGGGAAGGCCATTTGATGGAGTGGATGAATATGGTGGTGCGGCTGATGCACATCACATTCGGTATCGCCTGGATCGGTGCATCCTTTTACTTTGTATTCCTGGAGAATGCGCTTAACCGTACCAAAGATGTAAGAGATGAACTGGCCGGAAACTTATGGGCCGTTCATGGCGGCGGTTTTTATTACCTGGAAAAATATAAAGTGGCGCCCAAAACAATTCCGAAGCATTTGCATTGGTTCAAGTACGAAGCATACTTTACGTGGCTATCGGGGTTCTGCTTATTATTTATAGTATACTACTTTAATGCTTCCGCATTGCTGATAGATAAGAACGTACTGGACATCTCTTCTTCAACAGGCATTGCAATCGGCGTTGGTTCTTTTGTTGTGGCATGGATCGTTTATGGCCTGTTGTGCAAATCGCCGCTTAATAAAAAACCGGTCTGGTTTACGTTGATCGGTTTTGCGGTATTGGTTGGCTTTGCTTATTTATACTCCCGGGTTTTCAGTGGCCGGGCTGCCTATATCCATTTTGGCGCTATGATCGGAAGTATCATGGTAGCCAATGTTTTCTTTGTCATCATCCCTGCACAAAAAGCCATGGTGAATGCGGCAAAGAATGGATTGCCTTTAAATCCGCAGTTGGGAAAAAATGCATTGAAC
>DAOQRQ010000050.1:0-11616 GCA_035355815.1 Ferruginibacter sp.
CGACCCTCTGATTAACAGTCAGATGCTCTAACCAACTGAGCTAAGGAGGAATGTGTTTCAACTTTTTAACGCTGTTTGAACCAGCGACCCTCTGATTAATCCCGCATGTGCGGGACTCTAACCAACTGAGCTAAGGAGGAATTTTCCCGAACGTTTCCGTTTTGGGAGGGCAAAAATAGGGGATTTTAGGGTTTGGCGGAAAAAAAAGAGGTTTAAAGTTTGAGGTTTGTGCCTGAAAATCGTTTAAATCGTTGCAGTCGTTTCAATCGTTGGGTTCCCAACGGCTTAAACGCTTAAAACGACTGCAACGATTTTAACGTCTTAACCAATCCCCGAAACCCGGCAAATAAAAAGATCCCGTTAATTTAATTCCGGGATCGGGGTAATTATAAACCATATCCTATGTAGATCCCGATTGCTGATCGGGTGAGAGGCTCAGAATTTTAGCGGTTCAAAATGTTCAATGCTCAATATTCCATGTGCTCCCCGTATGGAGAATTTAGAATGCGAAGTTTCTCCTGCTCACCATGGTTCTGCTCCTGCGCTGGATATTCCAGAGCTCAGCGGTGCTGAAGGTCCGGGGCCTGGCAATGGTTTCTTTAACCACGCTGGTAAGGGTTTCAACAGCCTTTTTGGCTAATGGGGCGAAACTGGTTTCTGATTGCTTTTTCATGACTATACTTTTTAAAACGTTAATTGGTTAATCCGTTAATTCGTTGATCCGTCAGGCTGTTATGGCAGCCAGGGTCAGGGCTATAATGGCTATAAATAAAAGGTAGAATTTCATGGCTGTGTCGGTAAACGTTAATCCGTTAATCGGTTAGGCGAAATAGCTTCTCCTGCTCATCATAGTTCTGCCCCTGCCCCTGCGCTGGATGTCCCAAAGATCTGCGGCGCTGAATATCCTGTTTTGGATTAACCCGGTTGCCAGGGTTTCTTTTACTACGGTTGTTAATTCTTTTGTGTGTTCGGCGCTGATGGCGGTGAACTGGGTGGTTGATTGCTTTTTCATGACTTTACTTTTTTTATGTTTAATAGTTGGTTGCTTTTTTAGTTCCCGGCGTCCTGAGCGAAGTCGAAGGGCGCTTACTTTGATAACACAAAGATAAGGGGATTTTTAGTACTATGCAATATAAAGTACCAAGTATTTTTTAGTAGTTGGCAATTTGTATTACCCGTTTTGCATAATAATACATTTACGATCAATGACTTAGAAAAGTTACCGGTTAAGAAAAATTTATCTTCCCATTATGAAGAATGGAAATATGGGAGTATGAGTGGCGGGTTTTTACGGGAATTCAATTAAAAATGAAGAATTAAGAATTAAAAATTCCTTTAACTCCAAGGGACTTTACCATTGCAGCAGGGTATTACAACCGAAAAAATTCCCAATTCTTAATAAGGGGGAACCATGGAATAAGGTCATTCCCTCTCTAAACGGGATTTATTATATTTATGAAGACTTCGCGGCAGTAGCTCAGTTGGTAGAGCATCCCGCCAACAAGCGGGAGGGCCGATAGGGTTCGAGTCCCTTTTGCCGCTCGACGAAGGCAATTAAAAAATGAGAATTAAAAGAATGTCCCGGACCTACAGGAGGCTTTAGCAATTCAGCAGGTTGTAACAACCGAAAAAATTTTTAATTCTTCATTTTTAATTCTTAATTAATAAGAACTACTTGATCTCCAGATCGCTGATAGTACGGTTATGCAGTCTTCCCAGCTTCATTAAACGGATCATTGGTCCTAAAATAAAGCGCAAAAAACCACGACTGTAATTTTTATAAACCGCTTCGCCGGTGAAAATGCGTGTAAGATGCCGTTGCATATGCGGACCAATAAAACGCCCGAAAGAAGTATCCATTCTTTCCTTGCCCACCGTCATTAACGTAAACAACCCGCCGCTGTACCAGGTGTTCACCAGCTTCTGCCAAACAGTAAGTTCATGCATCTGGTTCTTCTGGTATTTTTTATAAGCCGCATCAGTTCCGTCGGCAATGGCTTCTGCGGCAGAGAAAGAACTCTTGATGGCAAGAAATAAACCCGAAGAAAAAATGGGGTCAAGAAAACCGGCCGCATCTCCTATCAGCAGCCAGTTGCTGCCATACATCTGCTGCGAGATGAGCTGGTAATTATTATACTGAACCACGCCTGTTTCCCGCTTTGCATTGCTGGTGAACTTCTGCAGTGTTTCATCTGTCTTCAGTATGGTATCGTATTGCTCTTCTCTTGTTGAGCCGTACTGGCTGAGGTGTTTCGGGTTTATCACCACACCCACCGATGTACGGTCGGGTAAGGGGATCCGCCATGTCCACCCATGCTGCAGGCGGTGCAGGTGTATGTTATATGGCTCTATCTTTTCGGCATTGCTTAAATGGGCAAAGATGGCTACGTCTTTACGATCGCCTTCTTTGGTTGGAATATCCAGCAGCCTGGCAATGGTTCTTGCACGGCCGGTGGAATCAACAATAAGATCCGGCTGGCCTTTGAAATAGTCGTTACAGAACCGGATGGTTTCATCTGCTAATTTCAGTTCATCCCCATTACCGGTCTTTTCTATTTTGGCAACATGATTAAAGAACGTTACACCTTCACGAATGGCCAGGTCGAAAATGGTCTTATCAAATTTCAGCCGCGGTACATTGTAAGCATAGGGCGGAAGTCCGCCGCCGCCAAAACTGAACGGGGAAGTGGCTTCCTCATCTTTGTTAACCCACACCGAAGCGCCGGGTTTATAGGTGCTGTACGATTTCACTTCATCTTCCACCCCCAGTTTTCTAAGCAAGGGAATGATGGCCGGAAGCAGGGACTCTCCCACAATGATCTCGGGCCGTTTTTCTAAATAGAATACGGCTGCATCATATCCTTTTCTTTTAAGCAGCGTTGCCAACGCACAACCCGAAGGCCCCCCGCCAATGATGGCAATGGTTTTTATATTTCTTTTCATACGGCTGCAAATGTAAAAAAAGAACGTTTAAATCGTTGCAAACGTTAAATACGTTCTAAATCGTTTCGCCCTAACGACTTAAACGTTTGCAACGACTGCAACCCCCACAACGAAAAAAGCCTCCCAACCGGAAGGCTAATATTATGTATGATACCGAACCCGGTGACCAATATCCTGCATTAAAAGTTAAACGCCCCGGCAATCCCAAATACATTCGGCTTGTTCTCATTCAGCCCTTTCATGTAAGAAAGACGGATCTCGATGTTCTTATGTTTTCTTCCCACACCAATGCGTACACCTCCGTTGGCTGCGGGGCCATAGGTATTGGAAGAATAGCTGCCGATATAGTCCCCGGTATTGGGATCATACATGTCGGATATAAAATCGCCGTGATGAAAACCAAAACCGGCGCCAACAAAATAGCCGAACTTCTGCGTGTTCTCTTTGGTAGAACCCCTGCCCATGTTCAGGTTAATAATGAGTGGGGCATTCAATACAAAACCTACCGAGCTGTTATCGTATCCATAGCCATACGGATCGTATGAAGTGGAAGTAACGGTAGAGATACCCACCACCAACGGAACACCAACAGAAACCGAAAGGGCTTCTGTTTCTACAAAATTAAAACGGGGAAAATAAGTAAAGCCTTCTCCAATACCGATGTCGCTGTTACTGCCCTGGCCGGTGGTACTGCCAATGATGGTGATGCCGGCTCCGTGCATGAATGTCTGGCTGAAAGAAGTACTAAGCACAAACGCAAGCGCAACAGATAAAAAGATCTTTTTCATAAATGATTTGTTTAAATAGTTTCGGATAAATTAAAAATCGGGAGTAAAGGTAAGGCGGATTTGATTCTTAAAAAACCGGGGTTAAAAGTTGAAGGTTGTTGAAGAGTTGAAAGGGTTGAAAATTATTGAAAAGGCTATGAGTTCATGGGTTACTAACAACCGCTAAACCTTTCAACTCTTCAACAATTTTCAACAACCTTCAATTCGTTCTCCCCAAAACAAAA
This sequence comes from Ferruginibacter sp., assembly GCA_035355815.1. Lineage (GTDB taxonomy): Bacteria > Bacteroidota > Bacteroidia > Chitinophagales > Chitinophagaceae > Ferruginibacter. The sequence continues at coordinate 3,956 of DAOQRQ010000050.1, forward strand.
AAGCTACCCGGATTATTAAGATCCGGATAGCTTTCCCTGGCTTTGCGGGGATACTGTCGTTTATATATATTGAATTATTCCTTAGCTGAACAAACCGCCTTTCTTCAGTTCACGGGTACCCTGGCCGATCAGGAATCCATTTTGATAGATCATGATCTTATAGTTACCCTGTTTGAAAGTTGATCCGGGAACGAAGGCAAATTCCACATTCTTTGTTTTAGCCGTTTCCAGGTCAACCGGAACTTTTGCAGTGAAAGGCTTGTCGCCTTCTTCACGGATATTAAAGGTTTCTGTTCCGGTATTGATGGCTTGTCCATCAGGGCCGATCACCAAAACATACAGGTCCGTTTTACCGGTTTGAGCGATGCGGTTCATCACATCAAAGCTTACCACAAACTTGTCTACCCTTTTTGCGGTGGTAGAAACTTTTTCTTTTCCGTTATTCTTTACATTGATCGGTGTGATCACAATGTTGGAAGCATTGAGTGTAGAAGCTACGTCTACTTTCTTCTCCAGTTCCACTTTAGCCGTGGTAGTAGCTGCCAGGTCCTGGTTCAGCTTTTCCTTTTCCTGGGTAAGAACCACCTTATCATTGGTAAGGGTCTGGTTCTCCATAGTGAGGCGGGCTACATCCTGTTCCAGCGAAGAGATCTTCTCATTCAGGGAAGCGATCAGTGTTTTTGCCCTGCCCAGTTCAGAAGCGGTAGCATTCTTTTTGTTCAGGATGCTGCGGATCTCGGCTTTCACCTTGGTGATCTCTTCGTTCTTTTCAGTCAGCTTGCTTTCTAAGCTTGTATTTACAGTAGACATAGAATCAAGCCTGGCCAACGAAGCGTCGAAACTGTTCTGCAGGTCGCTTTTCTCGGTGCTTACTTTCGCAATTTGCGACTCCTGCTGTTGAATGGTTTGTGAACTTTGTGTTTTTGCGTATACTAAATATCCCGATACAGCAACGAGGGCTGTAGCAAGAACTCCGATGGCTATGTTCTTATAGTTCTTAGCCGGTGCAGCTTGTGCAGATGGAGTTGGAAAATTTGTTTCAGTCATAATATCAGATTTAATTTTTTTGAAATGGGGGTTACTTAATTAATACTGACCCCTAAAATCCAAAACCGTGCCATACTATTATTTTAGCTATTGTAAAGAGGCCGGTCAACCTGCCCGGTCGGCTTATAAAATTGTTAATTGAAGCAGGAAAACAGGTTCTGATGAACTTCATACACCCAATCTTATAACCGGTATTATACATATATATGGTTGGGTTGGTAAAAACCTTATCTTCCGTTAAGAATGAATAACCAGAAAGAATTCGACAGCATAGTTATTGGCTCCGGCGCCGGGGGACTGTCTGCAGCTCTGTGTCTTGCCCGGGCGGGCCAGCGGGTGGCGGTTATTGAACAGCACTATGTTCCGGGCGGTTGGTGCCATAGCTTTTACCTGGATGGACAGCGCTTTAGTCCCGGCGTACACTATATCGGGGCCATGGATAAGGGCGAGTCGGCCTGTAACTTATACGAAGGCATGGGCATCGCCAACGACCTTGTCTTTTTCCGGATGAACCCCGCTGCTTATGAACATTGCTGGATAGAAAACGAGAAGATCGACATGCCTGCGGGTATCGGTCCGCTTTATGAAGCGCTTTCCAGCCGCTTTCCGGCAGAAAAGAAAGGATTAAAAAAATACCTCGACCTGGTTAAGAAAGTAAGCGACCAGATACAGCTTATCTCCACCATGAACGGCTTTTGGGATAATATTACCATTCCCTACCGTACCAGGCACCTGGGTAAATACGGGTTATTCAGCCTTAAACGGGTGATCGACTGGCATATTAAAGACCCCTTATTAAAAAAAGTACTGAATATACAATGCGGCGATCACGGTTTGCCGCCTTCTAAAGCCAGTTTTCCCTTTCATTGCGCCCTGATGGATCATTATTTTAACGGGGGATTTTATCCCATGGGAGGCGGGGCAGCCATTGTAAAAGCCTTTACCAATGCCATTAAAAAATATGGTGGCGAGATACATACCGGGCAGGGCGTAAAAAAAATACTGCTGGAACCCGGAAGCAGGAAAAAGGTAATGGGTGTAGAATTGGAGAACGGGCAGCAGCTGATGGCCAAAAAGATCGTCTCCAATGCTGATCCGTCTGCCACGTATAAAATGGTGGGACACGAGAACCTCAGCAGCAAACTGATCAAAAAACTGGACAATACCCGCTATTCGGTAACCTCCCTCATTTTTTTTATTACCGTGGAAATGGATATCCGCAGCACAGGTCTCGATTCGGGGAATATCTGGTTCCTGCCCAATAAGGATATGGACGAACTGCACAACTACCAGGCAAAAGAAGATATTTTAAAATCGGATGAATTTGATGCGCTCTTTATCAGTTGCTCTTCTTTAAAAGACCCGATGAGTTTTGACGGAAGGACACACACCATTGAAGTGGTGACTTTCATAGACTACGATTCTTTTAATGTGAACAAAGCCATCCGAAGTGAAAACGATGAAAAATACCTGCAGGTAAAAGAACGGCTTTGCCAGAAACTGCTGAATACCTTTCAACGGATACTGCCGCAGATCAATCCTCATATTGTACGACTCGAATTAGGCACGCCTTTTACAAACGAACATTATATCAATGCCACCCGGGGCAATGTGTACGGCACCGAAAAGGGATTCTGGCAAACAGGCCCCTTCTCATTCACCACCAAAACCGAAATTGAGAACCTGTTCCTCTGCGGCGCCAGCACGATGTCGCACGGAGTTTCTGGATCCAGCTATTCCGGGGTAAAAGCCGCAGCAGAAATTCTTGGCTGTACCGAAGCCGACCTGTTGCAAAAAGACCCGGCGCAGCACTTACAGGTGTACGAAGCAGAAGACAGTGCAGCGTGGCCCGAATGGTTAAGAAAAAAACTGGCAGATAAGCAGAAACGTTCTGAAAATAAGATGAAGATCGCGGTTTAGGATGTTTCAAATCGTTTAAATCGTTTCAATCGTTTCATCGTTCGGGTCGTTTCAGACGTTCTAAACGGTTAATTCCCTTTATTGTTTTAATTTTACCGCCACTCTGTAAGGGTTTCATTTAATGCCAAATAATACTAATAATGACCGGTTCTGTTTCCCCGAAGGAGAAATTTGATAATTTAAGGGCCTGCGTTATTATTCCCACCTACAACAATGCTGCTACACTGGCAGGGGTGATCGAGGATGTAAGCCGGTACAGCGATCACATCATCGTAGTGAACGACGGCTCCACAGATAATACCCCGGAGATCATCCGCACATTTCCAGCCTTACAATTGGTCAGCTATGAAAAGAACAAAGGAAAAGGCTGGGCCTTGCGCCAGGCATTTAACTATGCCATTGCTAAGGGGTATCAATACGCCATCACCATCGATTCGGATGGCCAGCATTTTGCAAAAGACCTTCCCCTGTTCTTAGAAAAGATAGAAGCCAGTCCCAATACCCTCATCATCGGCGCCCGTAACATGAACCAGGAATCGGTGCCCGGCGGAAGCAGCTTCGGTAATAAATTCTCCAACTTCTGGTTTAAGGTAGAAACAGGAATCAGCAGTCCCGATACACAATCGGGCTACCGGCTTTACCCGCTGGAACCCATAAAAAAAATGTCGTTCTTCACCCGTAAATACGAATTTGAAATTGAGGTGCTGGTTCGTTCGGCATGGAAAGGCGTAAAAGTAGAATCGGTTCCTGTAACCGTTTACTATGCTCCTAAAGAAGAACGTGTTTCTCATTTCAGGCCCTACAAAGATTTTTTCCGCATCAGTATTTTAAATACCGTGCTGGTGCTGATCGCTTTTCTTTATATAAAGCCAAGAGATTTTATCCGGACCCTGTTCAATAAAAAGAAACTGGGCAAACTGCTCGATGATCATTTGTTCAATACACATCAGTCGGCACAACTGAAAGCCGCATCCGTTGCCTTCGGTATTTTTATGGGCATTATTCCCATCTGGGGTTTTCAGCTGGTAGCAGCCATATTTTTAGCAGTCTTATTCAACCTGAATAAACCGCTTGTGATCATTGCGGCAAACATCAGCATACCACCGATGATACCCGTCATCATTTTCCTGAGTTATAAAGCGGGTGCATTCTGGATGGGTGCCCATGCCATGCAGATAAGTTTCAGCAAAACCATCACCCTCGATTCAATAAAACACAACCTGCTGCAATATATTTACGGCAGTGTATCGCTGGCCATAGTGGCGGGTATTGTTTTCGGGTTGCTCACGTTTATTTTCTTAAAACTGATCGGTAAAAAACAAACGGCTGTTACCCAGGCGGATTAGGCATGGAAAAAACATTACTTCAAATCTATCATTACTACAGCAGGCATAAACTGGTTTTATATACCAGTTTTATCGCCCTGTTTTTGCTGGCAGGCTGGTTTGCCATGCAACTGAAGTTTGAAGAAGACATTTCCAGGATTCTGCCCAACGATAAGAAGATAGAAAAACTGAACGAGGTTTTCCAGAATTCAAAGTTCATGGATAAACTGGCTGTTACCGTTTCTTTGAAAGACACAGCCGCTGCATCCGAACCCGATAGCCTGGTGGCTTATGCCGATGGACTTGTTACCGGCATCAAAGAAAAACTTTCTCCCTTCATCCGGAAAATAAATGATAAAGTAGATGATGAATTTGCGATGGAACTTTTTGGCAGCATCAGCGATCACCTGCCGGTTTACCTCGAAGACAGGGATTACAAAACGATCGATTCACTCATTGCACCCGGAACAATAAAGCAAACACTGGAGCAGAACCTCCGCACCCTCAGCTCTCCCTCGGGCATTGCATTAAAAAGCATGATCAGCAAAGACCCCGTAGGCATCAGCTTTTTGGGAATGAAGAAAGTGCAGCAACTGCAGTACGACGAGAATTTTGAACTCTATGATAATTATGTAGTGACAAAAGACAGGAAGAACCTCCTGTTCTTCATCACGCCACAATACCCGCCCAACAATACCGGTAAGAATGCACTGCTGTTAAAAGGACTCGACAGCCTGGTCAGCAGTAACAACAATAAAAACATAACTGTTTCTTATTTTGGCGCCACGGCCGTATCGGTTGGCAACGCACTGCAGCTGCGGAAAGATTCGTTGCTTACGCAAGGCATCACCGTTCTTTTTATCATTGTTTTTTTGGGAATTTATTTCCGCAAAAAAAGAGCGCCCTTCTTAATACTGATACCCGTACTGTTTGGCGCTGCATTTTCACTGGCTGCCATTTATTTTATTAAAGGAAGCATATCGGTGATCGCACTGGGAACCGGCTCGGTAGTGTTGGGCATTGCGGTTAATTATTCATTGCATGTATTCAATCACTACCGTCATACCCGAAGCATTCAGCAACTGATACGTGACCTGGCCATGCCCATGACCGTGGGAAGTTTTACCACCATCGGCGGATTTTTATGCCTGCAGTTTGTAGAATCGGAAATGCTGAAAGACCTGGGATTGTTTGCCGCATTCAGTTTGATCGGCGCTTCTCTTTGTTCCCTGGTCTTTTTACCGCATTTCATTATTTCAAAAAAAGAACAGGTTCGGGATACAGCCGGTAAATTTTCGCTGATCGATAAGATCGCTTCTTACCGGCCGGAGTATAATAAATACCTCGTGCTGATCATACTGGCGCTTACCATTCTTTTTTCTTTCCGGGCAGGCAAAGTGAGTTTCGAATCGGACCTGCAGAACATGAATTTCATGAGCAAGGAACTCAAAGCCTCCGAACAAAAACTGAATAAGATAAATCAATATGCCCTCCAGTCTGTTTACATAGTTACCGAAGGAAAAACACTGGATGAGGCCCTGGTGAACAATGAGGAACTGATCTCGCAGGTGGAAAAACTACAGGAGAAAAATGTGGTGAAAAAGTATTCCGGCGTTTCTTCCCTCATCATCTCGGATTCATTGCAGAAAAAGAGAATTGAAAAATGGAACCAGTACTGGACACCGGATAAGAAAGAGGCATTGATGAACAACCTGCTTACCGAAGGCGCAGCCCTGAAATTCAATGCATCGGCATTTGATAATTTCAAAGCCCTGCTTGATAAGCAATACGAACCCGTGGGTAAGGAAGCCATGGCAGATGTGCGTAAAAACTTTCTTGATGACTACATAACCGAAAAACCCGGTAAAGCCACCGTGGTTACTTTAGTAAAGGCTATCCCGGAAAAAAGGCAGGAAGTATATAAGGCCTTCGAAAATGAAAGCAATGTAACTGTTCTTGATAAGCAATACCTCACCAACCGTTTTGTAGAGATCATCAATGCCGACTTTGGCCGCATTGCATTAATGACCTCCCTGCTGGTGTTTATCGTACTGCTGCTCATGTACGGCAGGATAGAGCTGACGCTGGTTTCCTTCATCCCCATGTTCATCAGCTGGATATGGATACTGGGCATTATGGCCATGGCCGGCATTGAGTTCAATATCATCAACATCATTGTTTCGGCCCTGATATTTGGTTTGGGCGACGATTACAGTCTCTTTATCATGGACGGATTGCTGCAGGAATACAAAACAGGCAAAAAGAATCTCTCTTCTTTCAAGTCTTCCATCATCCTATCGGCCGTTACCACCATCGCCGGACTGGGTGTTTTGATCTTTGCCAAACACCCGGCATTAAGGTCCATTGCATTTATTTCCATCATCGGTATTCTCTGCGTGGTCATCATGGCACAGATACTGATCCCTTTTCTTTTTTCTGTATTAATAAAGAACCGGGTAAAGCGTAACCGTTTTCCGTGGACGCTGTGGGGCTTTCTTAAATCATCTTTTGCCTTCTCTTATTTTATAGGCTGGAGTGTGACCTTTACGCATATTGCCTGGATATTTGCCTTGTTCAACATTAAGGAAAAAGGCAAACTGCTTTATCACCGCATCATTGCACGGGTTTGCCGGCGGCTGGTGTATATCATGATCAATGTAAAAAAGAAGATCATCAACCCCCAGCAGGAAAAATTTGAAACCCCGGCCATCATCATTGCCAATCACCAGTCTTCATTGGATATACTGCCATTGATCATGCTGCATCCCAAGCTGATCATGTTCACCAATAACCGCATCTGGAACTCGCCGCTGTTTGGTAAAGTGATACGCATGGCCGATTATTTTCCAACAGAACAAATAGAAAAAGATATGAGCCTGGTGGAAGACAGAATTAAGAACGGCTATTCGGTGATTATTTTTCCGGAAGGTACCCGTGCCGAAGACGGCGTGATAAAACGTTTTCACAAGGGCGCTTTCTTTCTTGCCGAAAAACTGAACGTGGATATTCTGCCCATCATGATCCACGGAACGGATTATACGTTGACCAAACAAGACCAGCTTTTAAAAGACGGACAGCTTACGGTAAAGTTTCTGCCGAGGATAAAACCAACGGATAAAAATTTTGGAGAAGGCTATGCAGAAAGATCGAAATCGATCGGCCGTTATTTCAGGCAGGAGTTTGACCTGCTTAAAAAAGAAATTGAACAGCCTGTGTATTTCCGGGAGAAGCTTATATATAATTACCTGTACAAGGGCCCTGTGCTGGAGTGGTACATGCGGGTAAAAACAAAACTGGAAAAGAATTACCAGCTCTTTCACCAACTGGTGCCGGAACAGGGAAAGATACTGGACATTGGTTGCGGCTATG
>DAOQRQ010000051.1:0-11573 GCA_035355815.1 Ferruginibacter sp.
AATAATGGCATTGAAAATGATGGCAGAAAGTATAGCGCTTTCAGGACTATGCAGCCGCATAATATTTAACCCCTGCAATGCAGGAATGGAAGCAATGAACAAAGCCGGAACGATCGCAAAATATTTTGCAACATCATTGGCTATAGAAAATGTGGTGAGTGTTCCTCTTGTCATTAATAACTGCTTTCCTATCTCTACAATTTCTATCAGCTTGGTAGGGTCATTATCCAGGTCAACCATGTTACCTGCTTCTTTAGCTGCTGCAGTACCACTGTTCATGGCCACCCCAACATCCGCCTGTGCAAGTGCGGGTGCATCATTGGTACCATCGCCCATCATCGCAACTAATTTTCCGCCCTGTTGCTCTTTTTTAATATAATTCATTTTATCCTCGGGTTTGGCTTCAGCAATAAAATCATCCACCCCTGCCTTCTCAGCAATGAATTTTGCGGTAAGCGGATTATCACCGGTTACCATAACCGTCTTTACGCCCATTTTTCGAAGACGTTCAAAACGTTCCTGTATGCCGGGTTTAATAATATCCTGCAATTCAATTACACCCAACACTTTATCATTCTGGCTTACAACCAGTGGTGTTCCTCCATCTGAAGAAATAAGCTTAACTCTTTCTTCAGTACCAGCCGGAAAGCTGTTCCCTGCTTTAAGCACTTTATTTTTTATGGAATCAAATGCACCTTTACGGATATTCATGCCTTCCATGTCAATTCCACTGCTCCTTGTTTCAGCTGTAAACTGAATGAACTTTACTTTATCATTTTGCAATACAGGCTTTTTGATGTTTTTTGTTTCGGCCAGTTCGATGATTGATTTTCCTTCGGGAGTTTCATCTGCTATAGAAGCAAGTACACAAGCTTCGATAAAAACATTTTCATCAATATCCTTTTCGTGCCAGAAATGGGTAGCCTTCCTGTTGCCAATGGTAATGGTACCGGTTTTATCTAAAAGCAACGTATCCAGGTCTCCGGCAGTTTCAACAGCCTTGCCACTCTTGGTAATTACATTTGCTCTCAGCGCCCTGTCCATGCCGGCAATACCAATGGCCGATAATAAGCCTCCAATGGTTGTTGGTATCAGGCAAACAAACAACGAAATGAATGCCGCTATCGTTATAGGCGTGTTGGCATAATCACCAAATGGCTTTAATGTAACGCAAACGATAATAAATATGAGTGTAAAACCTGCCAGCAAGATAGTGAGCGCAATTTCATTGGGCGTTTTTTGACGGCTTGCTCCTTCAACCAGTGCAATCATTTTATCTAAAAAACTTTCTCCGGGTCCGGAAGTAACCCTCACCTTGATCTTATCGCTCAATACCTTTGTACCGCCTGTTACAGAAGATTTGTCACCCCCGCTTTCACGTATTACCGGGGCCGATTCACCTGTAATGGCAGATTCATCAATGGTAGCAATACCTTCAACGATCTCTCCATCCATGGGTATGGTATCACCGGCCTCGCAAAGGAAAAGATCTCCTTTTATGAGCTGAGAAGATGGTATCACTTTTACCTCATTCACATACATATCACCTACCAGAAATATTTTTTTAGCCGGTGTATCTTCTCTTGTTTTACGCAAACTATTGGCCTGTGCCTTTCCCCTTGCTTCGGCAAGCGCCTCTGCAAAATTGGCAAAAAGCAGGGTTATCAGCAGAATGGCCGTAATGATTATATTATATGCCAGGCTGCCCTGCGATGTTTCTCCGGCAGCTATCCATATGCTAACACCGATCATGAAGAATGTACAGATCTCCACGGTGAACATGACCGGGTTGCGGAACTGGATGCGTGGATCGAGTTTTACAAAGGACTGTTTCAGTGCTTCGTTAACCAAAGCGCCTTCAAATAGTTTATTTGTTCTTCTATGTATAGACATGATCTTTCTTTTTTTAATTATTTCATTCCAAAATATTCTGCAATCGGTCCCAATGCCAGTGCAGGGAAAAAACTAAGGGCAGCTACTATGAATATTACCACAAACACCATAATACCAAATGTGCCTGTATCTGTTTTCAAAGTGCCTGCACTTTCAGGGATATATTTCTTTTTAGCCAGGATACCTGCAATAGCAACCGGGCCGATGATCGGTATAAATCTCGCCAACAGCATTACGATACCACAGGCAATATTCCAGAATGGCGTATTATCTCCCAGACCCTCAAAGCCACTTCCGTTATTGGCAGAAGAAGAAGTGAACTCATACAGCATTTCGCTGAAACCATGGTTGCCGGGGTTGTTAAGCCATCCTGCATAGGCCTCTGGATTATGTGCATATAAATATGACGACAATGCCGTGCCTGCAAGTATCAGCAACGGGTGCAGTAATGCAATGATGGCCGCTATCTTCATTTCTTTGGCTTCTATCTTCTTACCCAGAAATTCGGGTGTTCGTCCTACCATTAACCCGCTGATGAAAACGGCAATGATGATGAAGATGTAAAAGTTGAGGAAGCCAACACCAACGCCTCCATAAAATGAATTGATCATCATGCCCAGCAAGGCACTCATGCCTGCAAGCGGTGTAAAGCTGTCATGCATGGAATTAACAGAACCGTTTGAAGTGACGGTTGTAGTAACACCCCAATAAGCAGAGGCTGCCGGACCAAACCTCACTTCCTTTCCTTCCATACTTCCCAGCGGTTGTGATATTCCCATTTTTGCAATGGCCGGGTTTCCCTGCATTTCAAAATACACCGCATTAAATAACAGCAGTATAAATCCAAGCGTCATTACGCCAAATACCATCCACGCAAATTTTTTCCTCCTGATGACGTAACCCAATGCAAATACCATTGCAATAGGAATTAAAATAATGCTCAGGTTTTCAACTATATTGGTAAAATAGTTTGGGTTCTCCAATGGATTAGCTGAGTTCGGGCCATAGTATCCTCCGCCATTGGTTCCCAGTTGTTTGATAGCGATCATTGCTGCAGCCGGCCCCCTGCTTACATTCACGGTGTCACCCTGCATGGAAATATACTGTGCTTTGCCTTCAAAGTTCATGGGTGTACCGTTGAACGCAAGTATCAAAGCAACAACAACAGCCAACGGGAATAATATTCTTGTGGCTGATCTTACCAGGTAACTATAAAAATTACCAAGCTTATCTGTTGTCCTTTCCTTCATTGCCCTGAATACAACAGCGCAAATGGCTATACCTGTAGCGGCACTGATAAATTGCCATAACATCAGGATCATTTGTCCCAGGTACGACAACCCTGTTTCGCCGGAATAGTGCTGCAGGTTTGTATTGGTTACAAAACTTACTGATGTATTAAAGGCGAGATCCGCAGTCATAGATGGGTTACCATCGGGATTGAGAGGCAGCCAGCTCATATTCATCAATACAAACATGGACAGTAAGAACCAGATAAGATTGATGGTGAGTAAAGCGCTGAGATGCTGCTTCCAGTTCATTTCTTTTTTGGGATTAATACCCCCAAGCTTAAAGAATGTTTTGTCAACAGGATTAAACAGCCGGTCCAGCCAGGTCCGGTCACCTTCAAATACTTTTCCGATATACCGTCCCAATGGAACAGCAAGTGCTACCGTGAGGAGGTACATTAACAGGACGCCTAAGATTTCTGTATTCATGATTTAATTGTTTAGAAGGTTTAGGAAGTTTAGTTTAATTCCAACACAGCCCGACCTTTTACTTTTACCTTTTAGAATTTTTCCGGTTTTACCAATACATAACACAGGTAGATAAAGACCAGGATTGCGATGATGAATAATAGTATCATTTGAATTATTGTTTTTAAATGGTCATAATCAACATGAAAGCCGGAAGCGTACGTTTTTTTTACCGCTTATTGCTTTTATATTTTTTCAAACCAATCAATGAATTTGAAGAAAAGTATAAAGCCAATTATCCCGGCCAAATAAAGAATTACTGTAAGCATAACTTCATTTTTAAAATTGTAAATCAATATTGATTGTGTTTAAACTAAAGGAATGAAAAGAATACTGTCAATTTGCTGATCCCAGTCAGACAATAGCATGATACGATTTAGCCTTGGGACTATTTTTCAATAATTAACTCTGCACCCCGGTGAATAAATTTTTCCGGCTCAGTCACTCTCCGTTTCATTTTGAGATTTTCCTTTATTCTGTAAAAAATTGCAAAGCATAAAGGCAAACCGTACATAGCGGTTAAGAGCAAAATTTTCGTCGAGGTTTCCATTTTGTTTGTTAATTAAGATTTTAATTGCTGAATGCAGATAGCATATACCAAAATCCAATCCTGAAATAAAAAGTGGTGGTAATTGTATTAAAATGAATGAGTTATAGAAAAAATGAAGATTAGCAGTAATAAAAAAACCCTTCCGTTTTGGAAGGGCTGAATTTCATTTTGATAAGCCAGTTATGCAATATGGAACTCTTCCAGCTTTCGGTAAAGCGTGGTTACCCCTATTTCCAATAAACGGGCTGCTTCCGCTTTATTGCCTTTGGTATAATTCAATACTTTTAAAATTTGTAGTTTTTCCATACTGGCCATGGAAAAGGCAGACAACGTATCCGTGGAGGAATGCGTTTCTATCTGCATTTCAAGAGGCAGAAGGGATGGAGTCAACGCCTGTCCTTCTGCCAGGATAACGCTTCGCTCGATGATATTTTTCAACTCACGTATATTTCCTGTCCAGTTATACTGTTCAAGTTTTTGTAAAAAGCCGGCATCCATTTTTAACGCAGGCTTATCTGTTTTAGCAGCATACTCCTGAACAAAGTGTTTCGCCAGCGCTTCAATATCTTTAATCCTTTCCCTTAATGCCGGTAATTTGATCTGGAATACATTTAAGCGGTAATAGAGATCAGGCCGGAAGCGGTTTTCTCCGGCTTCTTTCTGCAGGTCTTTGTTGGTGGCTGCTATCAGCCTGAAATCTGACCGGGCTGGTTTTGTATCTCCCAATCTGAAATATTCACTGGTTTCCAGGACCCGCAGTAATTTTGCCTGCAATTCCAAAGGCATTTCGCCGATCTCATCCAGGAACAAGGTACCGCCATTGGCTTCTTCAATCAATCCCTTCTGGTCTTTGTTCGCACCGGTAAACGCTCCTTGCCGGTGGCCAAATAATTCGCTTTCCAAAATATCTTTACTGAATGTGCTGCAGTTGAGGGCTACGAAGTTTTCATTTTTCCTGCTGCTGGCCTGGTGAATCGCCTGTGCAAATACTTCTTTCCCCGTACCGGTTTCTCCCAGCAATAAAACCGGCGTATCCGTAGGGGCGACCTTCTTTGCATTGTTCACCGCGTTCTTTATGGCGGAAGATTCACCAAGGATATTATTGAACGTATACCTTTTTCCAACCTGCTGTTCCAGTTGTTGAACACGCTTTTGCAACTGTACCTTTTCCATAGCCCGGTTCAGCAATGGAATTATCTTTTCATTATCATCGCCCTTGGTAATGTAGTCAAAGGCCCCGTTCTTCATAGCCTGCACCCCATCGGAAATATTGCCGTATGCGGTAAGCAGGATTATTTCAACCGATGGATACCTGGGCTTTATTTCTTTTACAAAATCAACGCCATTGCCATCGGGGAGTTTTACATCACACAATATGATATCGAAAGATTCTTTATCCAGTAACCTGGAACCGGTTTTTATAGTACCCGCCTCCGTCACTGCAAAACCTTCCAGTTTAATGATCCGGCTTAACAGGCTGCGTAGCTTTTCTTCATCGTCTATGATCAGTATTTTATTCACCGATGTTTAGCTATTATATTTCAAAAGTAAATAAAATGAAGGGTATGCTGTGGTAAAATAATACGGAGTGGTCATACACCACTCCGCCTGAAATTCATTGAACCATTCTTTCGTCTGTACTTATATATTCCTGAACTTCTGTGCAAAGGAATCGGTAACAATACCCGTCTTTAATAACGTATAGATCTCTTTCACCCCATCCGGTACTTTTTTGGTGATGGTGAACCCGAGCTCATTCTTTATTTTATCGAAGTTAACCCGGTAGTCCCGGGGATCTTCACTGCTGTCTACATAAATAACTTTTACATTGGGCACTACTTTACAAACTTCCTGTATCACCATGCCTTTATTATAATTCTCTTCCGTACTGCCTACATTGAATACATTGGCCCTCACTTTTTCTTCGGGACTTTCCAGAACCAGCACCACCGCTCTTGCCAGGTCATCTACATGGCAATAAGGCCGCCAGAACTGCTGCCCCCATATTTCCTGCTCGCCATGTACCGCTGCATTACGGGTAAACTCATTTACGGTAAGGTCAAAACGTATCCTTGGCGAAAAACCATATACGGTACTAAACCGAAGCGCCGTACTGCACATGGGACTGTCTTTTTTATCTTCCAGTAAATATTTTTCAAATTTTACTTTCAGCTCGGCATATAAAGAAACGGGATTGAGTTCTGATGTTTCCACCACAAAAGAATCCGGATCGGCCATTTTACCGTAATTGCTGCAGGTGCTTGAGAATACAAAACGTTTTATACCTGCTGCTTCCGCCTTGTGAAATAGCAGCACGGCTCCATCCCAATTGGTCTCATTGGCTTCTTCACTGAATTTTTTACAGGCCGGGTCGCCCACAATGGCTGCCAGGTGTGCAACGGCATCCATTCCCTTCAATGCCGCATCTACATCTTCTGCATTGCGTATATCGCCCTTCATGAATTCAAAATTGGGATGCAGCATCACATCATACAATGCATCGCCGCCGAATTTCAACGAATCGATGGCCCTTACCTGGTATCCTTTATTTAATAACTGGCGAACCAATACGGAGCCGATATAGCCGGCGCCTCCTGTAACTAATACTTTCATAATGTCAGATTTTTTGCGTTGCAAAGATAAGTGGTTTGAGGTTTCGGGTTTGAAGTTTGAGGTTTGAGGTTTGAGGTTTTTAGTTTGAGGTTAGTAGTTCAGTACAACAGATCAGTATCCTGTATCCTGCATCCGTATCCATTATTTCGCAGGCACTCCAATTACCGTTGCGCCATCGGGTACATCTTTTACCACCACGGCGCCGGCGCCGATCATTGCATTTTTGCCGATGCGGATACCCTGGCGGATAACGGCATTGGCACCAACAAACGTATCATCGCCAACCTGTACATTACCGCACAGCACAGCCCCCGGGCCAATATGGGCAAAATCACCCACCACGCATTCATGCTCGATGATACATCCCGTATTACAAATAGCTCCCTTGCCGATCCTGGCCAATGGATTAATACTGGCGTTGGCAGCAATCATCACCCCGTGTAAAGCAATGGCAGCAGATCCATCGATCACGGCGGAAACATGCACTGCATTTACCGGAACCAGGCCCATCTGTGCAAGCAGGTTATATATTTTCCGGCGGATGGCATTATCTCCCACTGCAATAAAAAAATCCGTTCCCTTCAATACCTGCAAGGCGGTTTCAGAAATTTCAGTACCATGATAGCTGAGATTAAAAGGATTGAATTCTTTTTCTTCCTTATCGCAATAGCCGGTAATTTTTTTTCCGGCGGATGTTAAGATGCCGTAAACCACAAAAGCATGCCCGCTGTACCCGATCAATATCATTGTAACGTTATTAATTATCTAATTTACCAAGGATTTATAAGCGGCCAGTATATTTTGCCAGATATTTTCCTGCCGGTAGTTTTCCTTTATCAGCTGCTGCAGTTTGGCTGCCATACTTTGCATGTGTTGCGGATGGGTAATGGCATATTGCAGCAGTTTATCCATTTGCTGCTCATTACCCCGGTCAAAGATCAGTCCCGTTTCATTATTGGTCACTATATCTATATTTCCCGTGATGTGGCTGCAGATGATGGGCACTCCCATCGCCCCTGCCTGCAACAACACATTGGGAAACCCTTCCCGGTGAGAAGGAAATACAAAATAATTGGCCAGGGCCATGTAATAGGCCACGTCATCCGTCCAGCTGATGTGTATGATCGCTTCATTGTTTTCGATCTGCTGCAACGTAGCGGGCGGAAGCGGATCAAGCGATGGTTCATACCCTCCCACCAATATCAGCCGTAATGACGCATCTTTTTTCTGCAGTTGAACAAATACATTCACCAGTTCCACAATTCCCTTATCCACAACCAGCCGGCCGATACAGAGCAGGTATTTATGCTGAAGGGAGTAATGGATCTGCGCCTTAATGCCGTTCAGAATCTTTTCATCAAGCACTTCCCGGTTAAACCGGCTGATGTTGATACCGTTGGTAGAACCCCTTGCAATCATACCTACTTTGCCGGCGTTGCAAAGTTTTTTATTCAGTATAAAATCCATGAGTGATCTGCTGTTTGGCCATACATGACTGGCAGAAGAATAAGTTAGTTTCTCAATAAATTTCAGGAGGCGGTATTTGAATCCTTTCTCTACCATCAGGGGTAAACCTGCTACAGTATGTATCCTCACTTTTATCCCGCAGAGCCTGGCCGCCATCATTCCCAGCAGGCCCGCCTTGGGTGTATGTGTATGAACGATATCGGGTTTTTCTTTGCGGAATATGCGGATGAGTTTTACCAGGCATACGAGATCCTGCAGGGGCGTTATTTTTCTCGTCATGGGTACAATCACATGGGGGCATCCTTCGTTTCTTACTACGTCTGGAAGCTCTTTTCCATCGGCGCTTATCATCAACACATCAAATCCGTGCCGGGTCATAAAATGCATTTGCCCGGGAAGTAAGTACCGAAGCGCCATGGGCACGGTGGTAATGCGGATCAGTTTTTTATTTTGTGCTGTTTCAGGCAATGGTTTGTTTTAATGAATAATGGATGCATTCCCTTTGGAATACCCAAAAATAACTTCATAATATTGAAAGACAAACTAGATTTTTAAGATACATTTGAATTGTTTTGCCGGCGAAGGGATCTTATACAACACAAAAAATTCCTTCTTTAAAAAAATAATTGCCGTTAATGGGATTTACCGAATTCATATTATACCCCGTTTATGTAGCTCTTTTCTATTTCCTGTTCAGGTCCCGGCGTAAAAACTATAACGATCCTGTTCTTCAGTTTTACCATAACCAGGGTTTCTGGATCAAGGCCCTGGCGGTATTGCCATTCACTTTATTCAATACCGTATTATCACCCGGAGATTCGTTCGGACTTTATTATACCGAAGGAGCCAATATCTACCACCTCATACTAAAAGATGCTTCGCATATAAAATGGCTTTACCTGCCCGGGCCGGAATACGACCAGACCTTACTTAAGAACTCCCTCAATCTTGGTTATTTCAGGGCAGAGAACAATTATATGGTTGCCCGTATTGTTGCGATCCTTTCCTTTGTAAGCTTTGGCAAATACCTCATCATTAACCTGTTTTTTTCCATGATCGCTTTTTCAGGTGTATGGCGGCTGTATCGGTTCTTTTACGAACAGTATCCGCACCTGCACAAGCAATTTGCCATTGCCATCCTTTACCTGCCCACTTTCGTATTCTGGAGTTCGGGTATCTTAAAAGATCCCATATGCATCAGTTCGCTTGGCTGGATAACCTATGCCCTGTACGAAGCCTTTTATAAAAAGAAAGACCTGGTGAAGAACCTGGTGATCCTCACCTTCTTTGGTTTTCTCTTATCTGTATTAAAGATTTATATTCTCATCTCTTATGTACCTTTTTTTGTACTATACCTTATTCTAAAAAATGTAAATCTTTTAAAGAACAGTTTCTTAAAGTGGACATTCGGATTGGCCTTGATCGCAGGAAGCGTGTTAGCCGGTCAGCGTGTGATGAACAGTTTTGAGGAAGAACTGGGGTCTTATGCTGCCGATGGTATCACCGACCAGATCGGTAAACAACGAAGCAGCTACCGAGACCAGACCGCCCCTGGAGGAGGAGATTCCAACTTTTCGCTGGGAGTAGAATTTGACGGAAGCGTAACCAGCCTGCTGAAAATGGCTCCTGCAGCCGTTATCGCCACTTTTTACCGGCCCTTTATCTGGGAATCAAGAAAGCTCTCTACCCTGCTTTCTTCTTTTGAAAGTATGTTCATTATGTTCTTCACCTTATATGTACTATTCAAAGCCGGTCCTATCAGGTCATTCCAGGCGATAAAGAACGACCCGGTCATTTTATACTGCGTTTTATTCTCCATTTTATTCGGACTTTTTGTGGGCGCCACCACCCCTAATTTTGGTTCATTGGTCCGGTATAAGATTCCCTGCATGCCGTTTTATGTCATCTCTCTTTTCCTCATAGTGGACAGGTACCGTAAACAAAAAAACAACCCCGCTGTTGGCGGGGCTGCGTGATTTCAGAGGGGGCTATTTTAACTGGTAAAATAACCTATGCATTTGCGGCCCTGCGGCCACGTGTTGTTGCAATGGGTGTAAAAATGGCCGACCAGGTATTCCTGAGGTAACCGTTTATTGAACCGGTCAGTGAAAAAGTTTCATTGGCCTTTAGTTTTGATAAGATCACAGGAGGTGTTGCTTCAAAATTCCTGTTGAAGGCATCGGTAACCGGCCACATGATGAAGCTGAGTTTCTTAAGTTTATCCGTTTTCTGATACAACATCACTACTCCTGTAAAGGCTACAATAAAACAGTAGTAATGCAATAAAGCAAGGGCTTTATTATTGAACTTGGCCTGGTGTATAAAGAACCGGTTGCGTATATAGTAATACATTTTCCAGCCGCTGCTGTAATCCCAGTCATTTTTAATGGAGAAAGCCGTTGCAGGATGATAGTGTATGCTGTCGGCTACGGTGCAAACAGGAATGTCGTTGCTCTTTACAATACGGTAGTAGTATTCGGTTTCGTCACCCCATAAAAAGTATTTCGGTTTTGGAACGCCCGCTCTTTCTACAATGCGACGATGCAACAAAGTTCCGTTAAACGGGTGGCCGATCCCTTCAATGATCTTACAATCCACGTCATCCAGGTTCTTATAGTGCTGCGTTTTCCAAACAAACGATTTCTTGTCGGCCTTATCAATAACAGCGCAGTTCAGCAGGCGCAGGCAGCCGTCATCTGCATCCAATAATTTCTCCAGGGCATCTTCTTTTGGATAACCATCGTCGTCCATACACCATATCCACGAAAAATTATTTTCATAAGCCCAGCTGATGCCGGTGCTGAAACCACCGCTTGAGCCAACATTTTTTTGATTGATGAGGACGAGGTCTTTTTGTGAAGAAACCCATTCTTCGGTATCGTCGGTACTCCCGTTATTTACAACAAGGATCGCATCTAAAGGGCGGGTTTGGTTGCGAAGAGCAGCTATGCATTCAGTAAGCAGTGCTTTACGGTTGTAAGTAACAACCACAGCAATTACCTTTTCCATAGGATTGGTGTTTGGTTTTAATCAGAGATAATTGGACGAGAATATAACGGAATGAGAATCCGCTTATTGCACAGGAGGTAAAAATTGTTATTTATGCCTCAAAATTGGGGAAAACAGGGGGTTTTTGACCATTTTTTACAGCCGAAAGCCATGATTTGGAAAAATCAAGGGCCTCTCCTATTACATGGTGCATATCCATATAGCGGTACGTGGCAAGGCGGCCCAGGAAGGAGACCTTATTAAGGGCTTCGGCATCTTGCCGGTATTGAAGAAGTAATTTTTTA